>NZ_QSGK01000013.1:0-43268 GCF_003468125.1 Collinsella sp. AM40-7AC
AACGCGGGGCCCGTTCAGGCTGTTGCGTTGAGATTGAAAATCAACCTATTTGTTTAAACGTCTAGTTTTGTTACAAGCTGATTACATTCCAGTATTTTGGCTGATTTGCTGCTGAGGATTGATAGCTGATCTATTTACATGACCGAATTGAGCACGCTGTTCATTATTGCCGGTTTTAAACAGACACAAATGTGCTCGGGTTGAGGCTATTTCGTTTAAACAGATGGTGCTTGACTAATGGTAAGAAATATGCTCTAGCAAAGTAGTCGTTAGGGACGTTCTTTAATGACTAGTCGTTTAAGAACGTCCCCAACGACTTAGTTAGGCGATGTGGAGGGGGTTGGCGGCGTCGACGGCGTCGGGGGCATCGGATAGGCCGTCGGGGACAGCGTCTGTCGGGTCCTCGTCGGGGGTCTCGATCCGCTTGATCATGACCTCCTGGCCCTGCAGCAGATAGGTCTCGCCGCTACCGCAATGGGGGCAGGTCTTGCCGTGCTCGACCGTCGCGTAGTCGCAGCCGCACGCCTCGCAATGCGTCACGGCCTCGACAGGCTCCACAATAAGCTCCGCGCCCTGCGTGATAGGCTTTTTATCTGCCGCCCAGTGCCAAGCATCAAGCAGCAGATCGGGAACGACGCCCGAGACCTCGCCCAGGAGCAGCGTCACGCTCGAAACGCGACTCACGCCATTGGCGCGCGCCACATTCTCGACATCACGAATGATGTGGTAAACAATCCCGAGCTCGTGCACTTTATGTTCCTTCCGCCGTTCCCGTTATGGCCACTTACTTGCGACCGAATTTAATCTTGATCGCACGCTTCAAAGCGTACTTGCCCAGGCTTGGGAGCTTTTGCTCGTATTTGACCATCGTGGAGCACTCGGGGCGGTCGCGATCCAGATGGATGGCGTCAAACGCGCACTTGGTGGTGCACAAGCCGCAGCCGATGCACTTGTTGGGGTCGACGATCGAGGCGCCGCAGCCCAGGCAGCGGGCGGTCTCGGCGCGCACCTGTTCCTCGGTAAAGGTCTCGACGTACTCGCTAAACGGCGCGGCCTTCTCGCGCTCGCGGTCCACGTGGGCAACCTCGCGGCTCGCGTTGTCGTAGCTCTCGATCACGACGTCGTCACGGTCAAGCGCGGTGTAGCGGCGCTGGTTGCGGCCGATGGTGAGCGTGGAGCCCGGCTGCACAAAGCGGTGGATGGACACAGCAGCCTCGTGACCGGCGGCGATGGCGTCGATGGCAAAGCTGGGACCGGTGTAGACATCGCCTCCCACAAAGATGTCGGGCTCGGCGGTCTGGTACGTCTGCGGATCGGCAAGGGCACCCTGGCCGCGGCCGAGCTCCACCTTGGAGCCAGCCAGCAGGTCGCCCCACACAATGGACTGGCCAATCGACATGACGACACGGTCGGCATCGACACGGCGCAAGTCGTTCTCGTCATACTCGGGCGCAAAACGGCCCTCGTCGTCAAAGACACGCGTGCAGCGCTTGAAGGTGATACCGCACACACGACCGGCCTCGTCCAGGTGAATCTCCTTGGGGCCCCAGCCGCAGCTGATGTGAGCGCCATCCTCGATGGCCTCGCGACGCTCCTCCTCGCTGGCAGGCATCTGGGCCTCGCTCTCCAGGCAGAACATCTCAACGTGCTCGGAACCCAGACGGCAGGCGTTGCGGGCGACATCGATAGCCACGTTGCCGCCGCCCACCACGATGGTGCGCCCGGGCAGCGCGTCGATCTTGCCGCTGTTGACCTCGCGCAAAAAGTCGACGGCCACGGTCACGTCCTCGGCATCCTCGCCCGGAATACCGGCAAGGCGGCCACCCTGGCAGCCAATGGCCACGTAAAAGGCCTTAAAGCCCTGCGCGCGAAGCTCGTCGAGCGTCACATCGCGACCGACCTCCACGCCATAGCGGAACTCGGCGCCCATCAGGCGAATGACCTCGACCTCGGCCTCGATAACGTCCTTCTGCAGCTTAAAGCTCGGAATGCCATAGGTGAGCATGCCGCCCGGGCGCTCGTTCTTCTCGAACACGACGGGCTTGTAGCCCTTCTCGGCCAGGTAGAAAGCGCAGGACAGGCCGGCCGGACCGGCGCCGATGATGGCGATCTTCTGGTCGAAGCCGCCGGCACGCGTCGGGGTCACCACAGGCGGGACATAGCGAGTCGCGGCATCCAGATCGCGCTGGGCGATAAACTTCTTGACCTCGTCGATAGCCACGGCCTCGTCCACGCGACCGCGGGTGCAGGCATCCTCGCAGCGGCGGTTGCACACACGGCCGCAGATAGCGGGCAGCGGGTTCTCGCGCTTGATGAGCGCCAGAGCCTCGTCGTAGCGGCCCTGCGCCGCAAGCTTTAAGTAGCCCTGAACGGCAACGTGAGCGGGGCAAGCCGTCTTGCAGGGCGCGGTGCCAGACTCGTGCGTCTCGATGCGGTTGTCGTTGCGGTAGTTGGGCGACCACTTGGTGTGATCCCACTTGGTGGCATCGGGCAGCTCCTGGCGCGGATACTCGGGCACGCGGCCGCCGGCCTTTTTGCTGCAGAGCTTCTGGCCCAGTTTGGCGGCGCCGGCCGGACACACCTCAACGCAGCGACCGCAGGCCACGCACTTGTCCTTCTCGACCTTGGCGACATAGGCTGAGCGCGACAGGTTGGGCGTGTTGAACAGCTGCGAAGTGCGCAGGGCGTAGCACACGTTGACGTTGCAGTTGCAGATGGCGAAGATTTTGTTCTCACCGTCGATGTTGGTGATCTGGTGCACAAAGCCGTTGTCCTCGGCCTGGCGCAGGATGTCGTAGACCTCCTCGCGCGTCACATAATGGCCGCGGTCGGTCTCGACCACGTAGTCGGCCATATCGCCCACGGCGATGCACCAATCGGCCGGGTCGTCGGCGCAGCCCTCTCCCATCACGCGACGGCTCGCGCGGCAGCTGCAGGTGCTGGCGGCATACTTACCCTCGTATTTGTCGAGCCAATGCTCGATATGCTCGATCGGCACCGAGGTGCTCGCGGCATCGATGGCCTTCTCGACCGGAATGACATGCATGCCGATGCCGGCACCGCCGGGCGGCACCATCGGCGTGGCCTTGGACAGCGGCCCCTTGGACGCCTGCTCAAAGAACTTGGCATAGACCGGATGCTCCTCGAGCTGGCTCACGCGCATGTTGAGGAACTCGGCGGAACCCGGCACCAGCATGGGCAGCACCCACTGCTTGGCGCGCTCGGGGTTTTCCCAGTTGTACTCGAGCAGACCCGTGTAGCTCATGTCGTCGAGCATTTTTTCGATCTGGGCCTCGGGCATGCCGGTGATCTTGACCATCTCGGGCAGCGTGTAGGGGCGGCGCATCTTCATCTTGCAGAGCACTTCGGCCTGCTCGTCGGTCGCGGCCTCGGCAAACGACCAGTACTCGTAGCCCAGCAGCTCATCGCGGTGCAGCAGGCGGTTGGTGCAGTGCTCGCATAGTTTGACGATGGCCTCGCGCGGATGCTCCGGTATCGGCGGCACGAACTCCGCGCCGATATCGGGCTCGGTATAGCTAATCCCCGGTCCGTTGAGAATCATGGTTGTCCCTTCTCTTGCCACAGCCCGGCGAGACCGCGGCGCCCCTCTTTGTACGGGTTCGACATGCCCCCATGCCGTTCACCCGCTATTGTTGACATTGTGTCAAAAACAGTATTGACGAACCGTCAACAATATTCAAGACTGTTAGGCGAACGGTCGGGCCCAAACGGACGAAAGGCGGCAAACGCATGAGCGATGGCATAGCAAACATCTCTGTGGTCGACGCCGTCCCCGCGCCTGACAGCGCGGCGAAACGCCTGACGGGCGACGAGCGCCGTCGCGAGATCCTCGCCGCTGTGCGCGCCGTGAGCGCCGAGCTGGGTGTGTCCCATCTTTCGGTATCGGCCGTGACCAAGCGGGCTGGCTGCACGCGCTCGCTGTTCTACCACTACTTTGCCGATATGGACGCCGCCGTCACCGCCGTTATGGACGAGGCGATCGACGGCTTTATCGCCGAGCTCGAGCAGTGGAACGCCAGCCGCACGGTTGGCGACATCGAAGGCGCACTCGACACCGTCGCTCCGCTCTTTAAGCGCCTGGTCGTGAGCGGCCACGAGTTGCCGAGCACGCTCACCTCAAGCAGCGGCGCGCTCTACGGCGGCTTTTTGCACAACGTGGTCCAGCGCGTGGCGCAGTATATCTGCGACACCACCGTGGTGGATTTTGTCGCCCATCATGAGCTACGCATCGACCATGTCTACGAGACGTTCTACACCCTCATCATGGGGTTATTGATGTATATCCGCACGCACCCCGATGTGCCCGACGAGACGGTCAAGGAAATCATCGCCTCGACACTCCACATCGAGGGCTATACCGCCAAGTATCCGGAGCGCAAGCCCCGGAACTGACGACATTTGGCCAAACTGCCCGCGATCGGAAGAGGGGCCGCGGGCGTGTGAAAGGAGAGCAGCATGCTGTTCGATGTTTGGGGTAGCGATACCCTTATCCACTGGGCCGGCTGGGCCATGGTCTTTATTGGCCTCATCGTGCTCAACGAGGTCGGCCGCCGCACTAAGTTGGGCGCGGCAATCATCTTTGGCGTGGCTCCGCTGGCCATGACCATCTACTGCGTCGCCATCGCCATCGGCGTTTCGCAGGGTGCCGAGTGGGCGCTCACCAACCCCACCCATGTGTACCAGAACAGCTGGTTCCACTACGCCAAGGTATACGCGGCACTGGCCGGTTGCTGGGGCTTCATTGCCATTAAGTACCAGTGGGGAAAGATCGGCAAGGCGCATTGGTTCCGCGCGTGGCCGTTTGTGATCGTCGCCATCAACATCATGATCGCCGTCGTGTCCGACTTTGAGAGCGCCTATCACTTCTTTGTCCTGGGCCAGTCCGCTTGGGTCACCTCCGAAGGTGCTACGCAGCTGGCCGGCTGGAACAACGTGTTCAACGGCATCGCCGGTATCATCAACATCTTCTGCATGACCGGTTGGTGGAGCGTCTACGCCTCCGAGGACAAGACCGACATGCTGTGGCCCGACATGACCTGGGTCTACATCATCGCCTACGATATCTGGAACTTCTGCTACACCTACAACTGCCTGCCCACCCACTCCTGGTTCTGCGGCTTTGCGCTGCTGCTGGCGCCCACCGTCGCCGCCTTTATCTGGAACAAGGGCGGCTGGATTCAGAACCGCGCCTTTACGCTGGCCATTTGGTGCATGTTTGCCCAGGTGTTCCCGTTCTTCCAGGAGGAGTCCATCTTTGTGACCCACTCCACGCTCGACCCCGTCGCCGCCACCGCGGTCTCGATCGCCGCGCTGATCGCCAACGTCGCCGCAATCATCTACATCGCCTACCGTGCCAAGAAGCTCGGCCGCAACCCCTATAAGCAGGATGTCTTTGAGGGCACCAGCGATTGGGAGAAGGCCACAGCTCGCCGCTCCAAGGTCGATTACGCGCACGCCGAGTAACATGCCCGGTGCACATGCCGCTTGAATGTGAAGTCGCCTGGCCGACTCCGCGCAATGCAACGTATTGCATGCCCCCGGAAAGCGATTTGTCCGCTTTCCGGGGGCTTTTTGCTGCCGCGAGGATGCGGCCGAACGATGCGCTCAGGTTAAATCGGATCTTATATTTCGTATGCGCTTTATATGGCTCCATTTTTGGGTACAGTGTTGAGCCGATATTGCATTGGGGGATATATGAGCGATGAGACGTATGGCCGCGAGGATGCGGCCCAGGATGCGGAAGCATGTGCCGAAGCCCTGGAGAGCCTTGACCGGATCGCGCTGGACGAGCTCTCGTTTAGCGATTCGGTCGTCGACGCGCAGGACGAGGTGCACGAAGACACTGAGGACGAAGGCAGCGACGCCAAAGACGCTCCTGACGAAGCCGAAGAGGACGATAGCGAGGCCGACGACCAGCCCGGATCCGACACGGGCGAGGAAACCGTCTTGCTCGACAGCTTGCCGGCCGAGGATTCGCTGACCCGTGAGCTTCCTGGCCTAGGTTCCGCACCAGCCGTGGACGAGACCATCGCCATGGGCGATATTCCCCTGCCGTCCGTTCCCTCGGCACGCGAGGCCGAGGTTCGTCATCGTAAGATGTCGCCCAAGCGCCGCAACCTGATGGTTGCCGGCGTTGTGGCCGTCGCGCTCGTCGCCGGCGGCGCAGGCTATGCTGCCTGGAACGGATATCAGCAAGAGCAGGCTACCGCTGTCGCCGCCAATGCGCACACGATGATGTCGGTGCAAATTGGCGTGCATGCCGCGGGCCTCGACTGCTCAACTGGCTCCAAGATTCCCGTGCAGGTGAGCGGGCAGGATTCCGACGGTTCTTCCGTGAGCGAAACACTCTACGTTGATGAGCACGGTCGTGGCATTAAGCTGCTGCCCGGCGATTACACGTTCTCCATCGCCGCCTCCCCCATCGCGGCGGACGGCACCATCTATACCGTCCCGACCACCAAGACGCAGGTCACCGTTAAGAGCGATGGACAGGATTTAAGTGCCCAGGTCACCTTTAAGCTCAAGGTGCCTTCGGCCGACACGGTAACCGACGACCAGATCGATGCCGCCGCCAAATATGCCGAGGAGGGAGGCGCGAGCTCCGCCGCCACCGCCAAGGTGCTCCAGCAGGCGGCAACCGCGCGGCGCGACGCCGCCGTCAATGCCGTGAGCGCGCAAAAGGCACAGGCAGCCCGCGATGCTGACGCTCGCCACAAGGCAACCGACCTCTACCAGCTCGATATCCCCGTCGAGTGGTACGGCAAGGTCGAGACTTGGCAAAATGGCAGCACGCTATGCATCTATCTTGCCGGCGACAGCGATACGCCGATTGTGACGCTCGTCGCGGTGCGCGAGGGCGAGAGCTTTACGCCCGATGAGGGCGATACGGTTTTGGGTGCGGCCAATCTAGGCAACGGTTATACCGTCTACGCCAGCGGCCCCGTCTATCCGTACGTGGTGCCCCAGACCATCAACGGACGGACGCAGAATCCCGTGTCAACCTACCCCATGGACACGGCCATTGAGCTTGTCGAGCTCACGACCGGTAACCGCTACACCTATAGCCAGATCAAGAACGTACTGGTCGGCAAAGACGGCAAGGCAGACGCCGCGACCAAACTCGAGACCGACTACCTCGCCCAGATTCTCCTGCCGAGCATCAAGGCCCAGGACTAGCGGACCATGACACCTGAGTCCTGGCCTCGCAAATCCATAGACGATTAGGAAAGGAGCCACTTCCATGCGGGCACAGCATGTACCACGCCGTGTTTGCATGGAATATCGGCCTGCTCATCCATGGTAACGATTACCGACTCGCCAAGATCAAACTGGGCCATCGCGGCATCGAGCGCGGCAATTTCGCGCTCGCGCGTTTTCTCGCTTGTCATATCCACACTTACCTGAATCAGGCCGTAAGCCTGCATGAGCAGTGCATCCCCAGCCACAAAGTCCACCTCATGGCTTTTATTCTTATCTTTAATCAGCAGGCGGCAAACCGAACCGGGCCGCACGGCGGGGGTCCTTCTTCTGAGCGCATTGAACACCGCGGTCTCGAGCCTCTGACCATGATCCAATGCCGATGCGGGGGAGAACGCTCCGAACATCGCAGGATCGACGGCGTAGACCTTAGACGCAGACCGCGTATTATTTGCAAGCGAACGCGTGAACTCCGGCACCGAAAACAGCAGGTAGGCGTCCTCGTAATACTCAAGTAAGTCGCTGAGCGTATTTCGACTGACGGATATCTGTCTGCTCTTGAACTCGTTGTACACTTTGTTCACTGACAGCTCTCGTCCCGAAGATGCCATGCACCGCGCCAGAAACAGCGAGGCCAAACGGGGGTTCTTGACGTCGTAACGTTCAACGACGTCCATGGCGACCGTTCGCGACGCATATTCCTGTAGCAGCTGAATCGCGTCTGCGGGCGTCTGCTCAAGTGTCGCGATGAATCCCCCTCGCTCGAGATATCCGACCAGATGGTGTCGGAGCAACGCTGCAGCGCTTGAGGAGAAGGGCGCGTTCGACTCAGGAACGCCCCCCGTCTTATATCGGACGTATTCCGAAAAACTCAACGGAAAAAGCTCTCGCACAAGAGAACGGCCCCTGAACTCGCTCTTAAGTTCTGAGGACAGCATCTTAGAAGAAGATCCCGTCACGTAAACGGTCGCCTTCTCCGTATCGACCACGCGTCGCAGAAACGCACCCCATTCGGGTATTTCCTGGATCTCGTCAAAGAAAAGGTAGGCGCCCTCGCCTCGAGCAGCAGGATATAGTGCATAGAATGTATCGAGCACGTCCGCTAGTAGCGATGGCTCATACGGACGCAAGCGCTCATCCTCAAAATTGAAATATAGCATCCGGTCAAGCTCGACGCCTTGGCCCTGAAGCCGCCGTATCTCCTGATACAGGCGATACGTCTTTCCACAACGACGGGCGCCCACAATCACATATACGATGTTGTCGCGCTTTGGCTCCTGCGGGTTGCCCAGATCAAGGTCGCGCTCAAAGACCTGCGGAATCCCCTGTTGCTCAAAGTCCTTTATTTTTTGAGCCACCAAGTCGTTGAATGCCATAATTCTCCAATCTTGCTCTCCTGCTAATCAAGATTATAACGATTCTTGATTAGCAGGAGAGCAAGATTATGCGTATCTTGATTAATGGATAAGCAAGTTTTCTATTAGTGGCCCCTCCCGGAGGATATCGAGCGGCCGAGGGGGCAGGCATGAACGCCTCTAGCCGAAAACAAAGTAGCTAAAAAAGCCCCGTCCCAAATGAGCTACTTAACGCCAGGGGTCGGCTTCGAAGAGGGGCTCGCGCTCGGGGCGACGATCGCTATAAGGATCGTAGCCGTCGTCATCCTCGTTCTCGGCACGGATATAGGGGTCGCGCGGCTTGGGTGCCGGCTTAGGCGCAGGCTTGGGTGCGGCGGGTACGGCATCGGTCGCCGGCGTGTTCGTTTTGTTCTTGTCCATCATCTGCATAGCTCCTTGCCATGTGCTCACGTTCAACACCATCGATTGTCGCACGAAAAAGGGCGGCGGACCCAATCGGATCCGCCGCCCTTGGCGTTTTGCTCTAAAGGCAGATTTTAAGGCATGGCCCAAAATCTACTCGGCGTCGGGGACCTCGTAGGTGGCCGCCGGCGTGTTGTCGCACACGACGGTAAAGCCGCCGTCCTTGTCAGCATCGACCGTCACCTGATCGCCCTCGCGCACCGTGCCGTCGATGATGGCGGCGGCGATGGCGTCCACGACCTCGCGCTGGACCAGGCGCTTGAGCGGACGGGCACCGAACACGGGGTCCAGGCCACCCACGGCGAGCATTTGCTTGGCCGCCGGGGTGATGGCAAGCGTCATGCGCTCCTTGGCCAGGCGTGCGCGAACGTCGGCAAGCTGGATGTCGACGATCTTCTCGATCTGCGCCATGCCGAGCGGATGGAACACCACGATATCGTCGATACGGTTGAGGAACTCGGGGCGGAAGGTCTGAGCCATGGCGGCGTCGACCTGATGGCGCATCTCCTCCTCGTCCTTACCGGACAGATCGGCGATGGCCTTGGAGCCCACGTTGGACGTCATGATGATAATCGTGTTCTTGAAGGACACCTGGCGACCCTGGCCATCGGTCAGACGGCCGTCATCAAGCACCTGCAACAGCACGTTAAAGACATCCGGGTGAGCCTTCTCCATCTCGTCGAGCAAGATCACGGAGTACGGACGACGGCGCACGGCCTCGGTGAGCTGGCCGCCCTCGTCGTAGCCTACGTATCCCGGAGGCGCACCGATCAGACGCTGGACGCTGAACTTCTCCATGTACTCGGACATGTCGATACGCACGAGCGCGCGCTCGTCATCGAACAGGCACTCGGCCAGCGCCTTGGCGAGCTCGGTCTTGCCCACGCCGGTGGGGCCCAGGAAGAAGAAGCTGCCGATGGGCTTGTCCGGGTCGGAGAGACCCGCGCGGCTGCGACGCACAGCCGCGGCCACAGCGGAGACCGCCTCATCCTGACCGATGACGCGCTTATGCAGCTCGCCCTCCAGGCCCTTGAGCTTGTCGAGCTCGCCCTGCATCATCTTGGACACGGGCACGCCGGTCCAGGCACTCACGACCTCGGCAATCTCGTCGGAGGTCACCTGCTCGTTGAGGCCCTCGCCGTCCTGCTCCTTTTGCGCCTCGAGCGCAGCCTCGGACTCCTGAATCTGCTGCTGCAGGCCCGGAATCACGGAGAAGCGCAGCTCGGACGCACGACCCAGGTCGCCGTTGCGCGTCGCGCGCTCCTCTTCGCTCTTGGCCTCGTCAAGCTGGCCCTTAAGCTCCTGCACGTGGTCGATGGCGTTCTTTTGGTTGAGCCAGCCAGCCTTTTGCACGTTGAGCTTTTCCTGGACCTCGGCAATCTCCTGGCGCAGGGCTTCCAGACGCTCCTTGGAGGCGTCATCGGTCTCCTTCATGAGCGCCTGCTCCTCGATCTGCAGCTGGGTGAGCTGACGCGTGGTGGCGTCGATCTCGACCGGCATGCTGTCGAGCTCCATGCGAAGGCGGCTTGCGGCCTCATCGACCAGGTCGATGGCCTTGTCGGGAAGGAAGCGGTCGGCGATGTAGCGATCGGAGAGGTCGGCGGCGGCCACGAGCGCGCTATCGGTGATATGCACGCCGTGGAAGATCTCGTACTTCTCCTTGAGGCCACGCAGGATCGAGATGGTGTCCTCGACGGTAGGCTCGGAGACCATCACGGTCTGGAAACGACGCGCGAGCGCCGCGTCCTTCTCGATGTACTTGCGGTATTCGTCGAGCGTAGTCGCGCCGATCGCGTGCAGATCGCCACGGGCAAGCGCCGGCTTCAGGATGTTGCCGGCGTCCATGGAGCCCTCGGTGGCACCCGCGCCCACGATGGTGTGGAGCTCATCGATGAACAGGATGACCTTGCCCTCGGACTTCTGTACCTCCTTGAGCACGGCCTTCAAGCGGTCCTCGAACTCGCCGCGGTACTTGGCGCCGGCGACCAGCGCGCTCATGTCGAGCTCGATAAGGTCGCGGTCGCGCAGCGTGCTCGGCACGTCGCCGGCCACGATACGCTGGGCGATGCCCTCGACGATGGCCGTCTTGCCGACGCCCGGCTCGCCGATGAGCACCGGGTTGTTCTTGGTGCGACGGGACAGGACCTGGATGGTACGACGGATCTCGTCGGTACGGCCGATGACCGGGTCGAGTTTGCCGGCGCGGGCAAGGTCGCAGATATTGCGGCCGTACTGCTCCAGCGCCTCAAACTGGGTCTTGTCCTCGGCAGACGTCACGCGGTCATCGCCGCGCAGCTCCTCGTAGACCTGCTCGATGCGCTCCTTGGTCACGCCGGCATCGCGCAGTACACGACCAGCCTCGCCTTTGTCCTCGGCAAGCGCCATCAGCAGATGCTCGGTCACCACAAAGCTGTCGCCCATCTTGGTGGCCTTTTTCTCGGCCTTCTCGATGACGCGAACGAGCTCGTTGGACAGGCCCATCTGCTGGCCCTCGCCCGAAACCTTGGGCGCGTGGTCGATGGCATCTTGTGTGGAGCGTACGAGCTGGGCCGGGTCGGCACCGATGCGCTCGATGATCACGGAGATATTGCGCTCGCCGGCACCGAGCAGGGCGGACAGCAGGTGAATCGGCTCCACCGCGCCGGCCTGCGCATCGGCAGCCGTGCTCATGGCGGTCTGCAGCGCCTCGCGCGACGTCATTGCTAGCTTATCGATTCTCATGGAATCACCTCTCTTGGGGCGGCCGCCCTACGGGGCGGCTTCACGTTGTTCGAGAAGTATTGTTGCCAGCTTTGCGCGATTATATACATAAATCTAAGTCTCTATATATAAGATTTTCTGAGTGCTCTCATGACATGCAAACCACCACAAAGGCGCCTGTCCCCTTTGTGGTGGTCCAGAGAAGAATCAGCCCCGATTAAAAGAGGCGGCATCAAGCCCAGTCTACGTTTGGCGATCCCAAATCGAAGCCCAATAGGGCCTTTTAGCCCCCCATTTCGAACGATCGCTTTCTTTTGAATATTGTCGCAAGCTGATATCATTTATTTTAATGATTGCATATTGTAAGCGAGGTGCCCCACCGTGAAACGCTCCACCTATATCGGCCTACTCGTCTTAGCGTTTGCGATTACCGCAGTCGGCGTGGGCATTATCTATCTCGCATTTCTCCCCGCCTCTGCAACGCAGGCGGTGATTGAGACCGTAAGCTATCCCATCGAAATCCTCACCGATATCGTCAAACCCGATTCGATCACCGTCGATTTTGACGGTACGCCCGCAGCGCTTGGGGTCAGCAACTATCCCCGTATCGAACTTGGGGCCACGCGCTATACCAAAGATGAGCAGCTTATCGGTAAGGCAGCCAAGTTGCTCAAAGGCAAGACGTTTAAGCGGTGGTACGGCGCCGTAATATATCGAGTCAAGAATAGCCAAATGAATGGCGGGTATCATTCGACCCTTGAACTCGATGCAGCAAACGGGAGCAGACTGTGCAACGTCTCATACGACCCCGGCTATGTGGACAATGAAGGGCCGGGGGTCTATATCTCGGATGGCGACGTAATCTACGTCATGGAGGGCGACCAGACGGCAGTCGTCAGTTTTATGGATCAGTGTACCGAGGATGCCTACGAACAAACCTGCGAGCCCGATCCACAGACAGCGCGCGACAGCGGCTCAGCACGCACTTGGCTATTTGACGATGAGATAACCTGGACCCCATCGAAATAAGAACCCGCCGGACAGGCACCTTTGTGGTGGTCCAAAAAGAAGCCGCCCCAATAAAAAGGGGCGGCATCAAGTAAGTCTATTTATTAGCGTCCCTCAAGACCCAACGAGAACGCAGAAATGTAGCCCGGGGCTTACCCTTTCCCGAACGCGACCCTCGCGAAGCGCGTGAGCGGGCGGGAAAGGGTAAGCCCCGGGCGGACAATTAAGTGCGTTACTCGGCAGCGGCCTTAAACTTGTTGTAGTTGATCAGGCAGCCGGCCTTGACGATGGCACGCTCCTCTGCCGTCATATCGGCAATGTAGAGCTCAATCTGCTCGACCGCGCCGTCGGCGCGCACCACGTAGGCAGTGATGTTCTTCAGGTCGCCATCGAGCGCGGCGCGGATACCCGGCACAAAGACGTAGTCTCCCACCTCAAAGTTGGGCTCGGCCTCCATCTGGAAGGGCACCATGCCCCAGTTCATCACGTTGGAGCGATAGCGCTTGGTGGCGTACTCGTGGACGATGTTGGCCAGGCCGCCAATTACGCGCTGGCAGCTCGCGGCCTGCTCGCGGGCGCTGCCGTCGCCAGGCTTCTTGGCGTAAATCATGGAACCGAACTCGGTCGCCTTGGCATCGGCCGCGACACCCGCGCCGGCCAGTGCCTCGAACACACCAGCAAGCTCGGCATCGAGCGCCGTCAGATCGCCCGCGGACTCGCCGGCAACGCGGCGCTTCTCCACGGCGTCGACCTCCTTGGAGCGACCCACGTAGGCCGGGTCGCGGCGGCTGAGCGTAAACTCTGCCAGGCCCAGCGGGTTGGAGCGGAAGGAGCTCGTCTCGCCCGAGGGAATGAGCTCGTCGGTCGTGGTGACGGGATCCATGATCTTGGAGCACACCTTGAGCAGGATGTCGTCGCCGAGTGGCTCCATCGCAGGCCACGGCTTGATATTGGGGCCCTCGACCAGCTCGTCTGCAGGCTCGGCCTTGCCAAAGCCCCAGTACACGCGCTTCTTGTAGGGAGCGTCGTCAAAGATGTACTCGCAGGCCTCGTCCCAAGTGTCCTCGGGCAGATCGGTCGCCGGGGTGAGCACGCCACCGTTGGCCGCGGTCGCCGCAATGGAGCGGGCGTCCATCAGGGCCACGGCGCTCAGCTGGCCGTTGCCCGGTTTGGAACCCTCGCGGTTGGGGAAGTTGCGCGTGGTGTGGCGGATGGACAGGCCGTTGTTGGCCGGCGTGTCGCCGGCACCAAAGCACGGGCCGCAGAACGCCGTGCGCACGATCGCGCCGGCCTCCATGAGGTCATACATATAGCCGCGACGCGTGAGCTCGAGCGCCACGGGCTGGCTTGTGGGATAGACCGACAGCGAGAACTCGCCGCAGCCGGTGTTGGCGCCCTTGAGCACGCGGGCAGCCTGGACCACGGAGTCGTAGTTGCCGCCCGAGCAGCCGGCGATAACGCCCTGCTGCACGTGCAGCTTGCCGTCGACGATCTTGTCGAGCAGGCTAAAGTGCGTCTTGCCCTCGCCGATCTTAGCGGCCTCGAGCTCCACCTCGTGAAGGATGTCCTCGAGGTTCTCGTTGAGCTCGTCAATCTCAAAGCCGTTGGAAGGATGGAACGGCAGGGCGATCATGGGCTTGATGCTCGACAGGTCGACCTCGACGCAACCGTCGTAGTAGGCGACATCGGCGGGCTTGAGCTCGCGATAGTCGTCGCCGCGGCCGTGCATGGTTAAAAACGCGTGCGTGTCCTCGTCGGTTGCCCAGATGCTCGACAGGCAGGTGGTCTCGGTGGTCATGACGTCGACACCGTTGCGGTAGTCGGTCGTCATGCTCGAGATGCCGGGGCCCACGAACTCCATGACCTTGTTCTTAACGTAGCCCTTGGCAAAGACGGCGCGGATGATGGCGAGCGCCACGTCGTGCGGGCCGACGCCGGGGCGCGGGGCACCCGTGAGGTAGATGGCAACGACGCCGGGATAGGCGACATCGTAGGTGTCGCGCAGCAACTGCTTGGCCAGCTCGCCGCCGCCCTCACCCACGGCCATGGTGCCCAGGGCGCCGTAGCGGGTGTGCGAGTCGGAACCCAGGATCATCTTGCCGCAACCGGCAAAGTTCTCACGCATAAAGGAGTGGATAACGGCGATGTGCGGCGGGACGAAGATGCCGCCGTACTTCTTGGCCGCGGAGAGGCCAAAGACGTGGTCGTCCTCGTTGATGGTGCCGCCCACGGCGCACAGCGAGTTATGGCAGTTGGTGAGCACGTAGGGCAGCGGGAACTGCTCCATGCCCGAGGCACGCGCCGTCTGGATGATGCCGACAAAGGTGATGTCGTGGCTCGCCATGGCGTCGAAGCGAATCTTGAGCGCCTCGGGGTCGCCGGACGTATTGTGTGCCTGGAGGATCGAATACGCGATGGTTCCGCGTTTGGCATCCTCGGGCGCCTGCGTAATGCCGCGCTCGGCAGCCTCGGCCGCAGGCACGACCTCGCTGCCGCCGCGCAGGTAGATGCCGTCCTCGTACAGCTTGACCATACTGTCTCCCACTCTGCCCAAAAGATTTGGGCGCATAGCATACATTCGTTCAATATCGTGCCATAGAACGGTTGCGAGTTGGTTACGAATCTGCACGTTCACTTTATCTAGGTAAAGTAAAGGACGTGCCGGTCGAGGGCCGGAAGATTTTGTGCAAGAGCGTCCCTTTCGACTAGTCATTTAAGAACGTCCCCAATGACTACCCTACCGCATCCGGAGCAAGGCAACGCCGCAGGCAGAGGACGGACAGCGAGCGCCGTCCAGAGCGAACAAGTTGGCATGAAAAAGGCAAGGCATAGACCTTCTGGTCATGCCTTGCCCTTTGAATGACAAATTGTCGCTCTGGACGGCGCGCAGCGTCAACTGGTCCGCCGTTCGTCAGAACGGCGGAACCTAGAGATCTCCGCCGGCGCCCAGTAGCTTGCGCATGACTTGCTCGGGGTTAACCGAGCCATCGCGCGGGGCCAGGGCGGTGATCTTCTTCTGCATCTTGTACTCGTGCAGCTCATCCTCGAGCTGGCGCACGCGAGCGCGGAGCTTCTCGTTCTCGCGCTCGCGCTCCTCGGCACGCTCCTTCATATCGAGAATGCGCACCACGCCGGCAAGGTTGATACCCTCGTCAGTCAGCTGGTTGATGAGCTCCAGACGCTCGATATCGGCACGCGAATACAGGCGTGTGTTACCGCCCGAGCGCTGGGGGTTCACCAGGCCCTTAGACTCGTAGACGCGCAGAGTCTGCGGATGCATGCCGGTCAGCTCGGCCGCCACGCTGATCATGTACAGCGGTTTGTTCCTATTGTCCTCGGCCATGCTACCTGACCCCTTTCCGTCTCGTTATCGTCCATCATAAGCCCGCGGGCGCGGGCGCGCGCCGCGACCGCCCTAGTACGTCGCCTTGTAACGGTTGACCTTCTCGCGATAGTCGCGCGTGTCGGCCTCGCGCAGCTTGGTCATGGCATCGCGCTCGTCATCGGATAGGTTCGTGGGGACCTGCACCTTGATCTCGACAAGCAGCGCGCCTGTGCGGCCACGGTGCTTAACGTCGGGCGCACCCATCTCCTTAAAGCGGAACTTCTTGCCCGTCTGGGTGCCAGCGGGCACCTTCAGACGAACCGTCGCGCCGCCGGGCGTGGGCACATCCACCGTGCAGCCGAGCGCCGCCTCGTAGACCGAGACCGGTACCTCCATGGTCACGTCGGCGCCTTTGCGCTTGAACAGCGGGTGCTCCTCCACATGCGTGGTCACGACCAGGTCGCCGCGCTCGCCACCCGCAACGCCATACTCGCCGCGACGCTTGTAGCGTAGCTTGCCGCCATCGACCGCGCCCGCGGGCACCGAGACCGTGATGGTCTGCTGCTCGCCTGTCGAGGGAATGCGATAGGTGACCTTGTGCGTCACGCCGCGAAACGCGTCCTCGGCCGTTACGTCGACAGTCAGCGACAGGTCGCCGCCCTTGCGCGCGCGGCTGCGGCCCGCGCCGGCACCGGCAGCGCCCGCGGCCCCGGCAAAGCCCGAGCCCCAATCGCTGCCCCAGGCGCCGTTGCCGCTAAATATGCTGTCGAAGATGTCGCCCCAGCCGCTGGCGCCCGCGCCGGCACCGTAGCCGCCGCCATACGCGCCGCCCGCGCCCGGCATGCCGCCAAACATGAGCATCTGGTCGTACTCTTTGCGCTTCTTCTCGTCCGAAAGCGTTTCGTAGGCCTCGCTAATCTCCTTGAACTTGGCCTCGTCGCCGCCGGCATCGGGGTGATATTTTTGCGCGAGCTTGCGAAACGCGCTCTTGATCTCTTTGTCGGAGGCGCTCTTGGATACGCCCAGGATGTCATAGAAGGTTTTGCCTGCAGCCATCGTAGCTCCTCTCCTGTTACGTCCGCCGTCCATGCAGACGACGGCTCATGCTTTCATATGGCACTAGGTCAGAAAGGGCCCCGGGTGTTGCCCCGGGGCCCTTCTCAATTACTCCTCGGTGCTCTCGGCCGTATCGGCCGTAGCATCCTCGGGCGCCGCTTCGGGCTCCGGTGCGGGGCGCTTCTCGCCACCGTAGGTCACCGTCACCATCGCGGAACGCAGAATACGATCCGCCATGCGGTAGCCCTTCTGGTACACGTCGTTGACGGTCTCGTCATACTGCGATGCGTCCTCGACGCGACCCACAGCCTGGTGCTCGAGCGGATCGAACGCCTCGCCCTTGGGGTCGATGGGCTCAACGCCCTCGTGCGCAAACACATCGAGCAGCTTGGCATGAACCGCATCGACGCCGTCGACGAACTGCTTAAAGTCGTCGGAAAGCTCTTGGCTGCGGGCATGGTCGATCGCGCGCTCGATATCGTCGATCACCGGCAACAGCGCGGTGACAAGCTTCTCGGTCGCGCGCTCGCGCTCGGCGATGCGCTCGTTGGCGGTGCGGCGACGGAAGTTCTCCCAGTCGGCCTGTAGACGGGCAGTGCGCTCGGTGGCGTCCTTCGCCTTGTCCTCGGCGGCCTTCTGGGCCTCTGCCGCAGCATCGAGCTCGCTGCGCACGTCGGTAAGCTCCTTTTGGGCCTGCTCGAACTTGAGCTTAAAGTCGTTGTCGGCGGCTTCCTCACCGGCGCGGATAGCGGCTTCCACCATCTCGTCCTCGGTCATCGTCGCCTCCTTGTTGGAATCCTCTACCTGGTTCTCGGCAGCCTCGGCGGCCTCGGCCTCGTTGGCCTCGGTATCGTCGACGGCCTCTACGGGAATCTTCACGTCCTTCTCCTCAGAGTCAACGGGGGCGGCGCCAGCGGCAGCCGCCTCCGTGCGAGCTTTACGGGCGGACATGATTACTTGTCCTCGTCGTCCACAACCTCGTAGTCGGCGTCGACCACGTCATCGTCGGCAGGCTGGGCGCCGGCGGCACCGTCGGTCTGCTGCTGAGCGTCGGCGTAGACAACCTGGGCCAGCTCGTAGGCCACGGACTGCAGGGACTCGCCGGCGGCCTTGATGGCCTCGACGTCAGAGCCCTCGAGCGCCTTCTTGGCGTCGGCGATAGCGGTCTCGGCCTTGGACTTCACTTCGGCGGAAACCTTTTCGCCCAGCTCGTTGAGGGTCTGCTCGGTGGAGTAGCACAGGCTATCGGTCTGGTTGCGGACCTCGACCTCCTCCTTCTGCTTCTTGTCCTCCTCGGCATGGGCCTCGGCGTCCTTGACCATGCGATCGACTTCGTCATCGGAAAGCGCGGTGGAGCCGGAGATGGTGATCTGCTGCTCCTTGCCGGTGCCCTTGTCCTTAGCAGAGACCTTGACGATGCCGTTGGCGTCGATGTCGAAGGTGACCTCGATCTGCGGCACGCCGCGGCGGGCAGCCGGGATGCCGGTCAGCTGGAACTTACCGAGCGACTTGTTGTCGCGAGCAAGCTCGCGCTCGCCCTGGAGCACGTTGATCTCGACGCTGGTCTGGTTGTCGGCAGCGGTGGAGTAGACCTCGGTCTTGGAGGTCGGGATCGTGGTGTTGCGATCGATCATCTTGGTCATGATGCCGCCCATGGTCTCGACGCCCAGCGACAGCGGGGTAACGTCGAGCAGCAGGATGCCCTCGACGTCGCCGGTGAGCACGCCGCCCTGGACGGCAGCGCCGTCGGCAACGACCTCGTCGGGGTTCACGGACATGTTGGGCTGCTTGCCGGTCATGGTCTTGACGAGCTCCTGGACGGCGGGCATACGGGTGGAGCCGCCGACGAGGATGACCTCGGTCAAATCGGAGAGCTTAAGCTTGGCGTCACGCAGGGCGTTGGTGACAGGCTGCTTGCAGCGCTCGAGCAGGTCGCGGGTGATCTTCTCGAACTCGGCGCGGGTCAGCGTGTAGTTGAGGTGCAGCGGGCCGGACTGGTTCATGGTAATGAACGGCAGGTTGATGGTGGTCTGCTGGGCGGCGGAGAGCTCCTTCTTGGCGTTCTCGGCGGCCTCCTTCAGACGCTGCAGGGCCATGGGGTCCTGACGCAGGTCGACACCGTTCTCCTGCTGGAACTTATCGGCCATCCAATCGATGACGCGCTGATCCCAGTCGTCGCCGCCCAGGTGGTTGTCGCCCGAGGTGGACAGAACCTCAAACACGCCGTCGGCGAGGTCGAGGATGGAGACGTCGAAGGTGCCGCCGCCCAGGTCGAAGACCAGGATGCGCTGGTCGGTGCCCTGCTTGTCCAGGCCATAGGCAAGAGCAGCAGCAGTCGGCTCGTTGACGATACGCTTGACGTTGAGGCCGGCGATCTTACCGGCGTCCTTGGTGGCCTGACGCTGGGCGTCGTTGAAGTAGGCCGGGACGGTGATGACGGCGTCGGTGACGGTCTCGCCCAGATACTTCTCGGCGTCAGCCTTCATCTTGGCGAGCGTCATGGCGCTCACCTGCTCGGCGGTGTAATCCTTGCCCTCGATATCGACGACGGCACGGCCACCCTGGCCCTCCTTGACCTCATACGGCACGGTCTTGATCTCGGAGGTGCACTCGGAGTACTTGCGGCCCATGAAGCGCTTGATGGAGAACACGGTGTTCTTGGGGTTGGTGACAGCCTGGTTCTTAGCGGCCTTACCCACGACGCGGTCGCCGTCGGCACGGAAGCCCACGACGGACGGGGTGGTGCGGTCGCCCTCGGCGTTCACGATAATGGTCGGAGAACCGCCCTCGAGAACGGCCATTGCGGAGTTAGTAGTACCAAGGTCGATACCAAGAATCTTACTCATTAGAAATTCCCTCTCTCTTTTGCGTTCGCGCCGCCTCGACGATCTGTCGCGCGGCGCTTCGGCTTGTCTTTCAGGATGTAGTGTATCCCCTTATGGGCCGGAATATACAAAATCTAAGTCAATTCATATAAGATTTCTTATTGCTGAGAGTTTAGGTTCTTAAATGCGCAGGTAGATGCGCTGAATGAGTTCTCGGCAAATCTATTGAGATCTATGTAGAGATGGCTGAGGCTTGGGTCCGGGGGTGCCTGGGGGCCGTCTTGCGGCAAGCGCATCCCGGTTTGAGCGTGGATTCCGGGTCGCAGTTTCCGTCTGAAGGCTCAACCGGAAACCGTATCCCGTTTTGAGAGCTGATACCGGGTCGCAGTTTCCGCTAGCGGGCCCAACCGGAAACTGCGACCCGGTTTTCGGCCAAATAACGGGATGCCCTTTCCGCAGGCGCGCTCAATAGGTCAATATTACAAGTCACCTATAGCTAACATTTGCGCAGCTCAACGGCCCCACCTGCGCGTTTTTTAGTAAACCTTGGCATACTCGGCGAACGGTATGAAGATGCCGGCCAGAGGGTATTGCAAACGGTCGCTCCCGTGGTATGTTTTTGCCCGAATCAAACCGGCGCGCATCGCCTGTAGCGTCGGTCAACAGAGAGGAAACTACCATGGCTCATCCCGTAATTGATGCCGACGAGTGCATCGCTTGTGGCGTTTGCGTCGACTCCTGCCCCGCTGGCGTTCTGGAGCTCCAGGACGTCGCTACCGTCGCTGACGAGGATTCCTGCGTCGCCTGTGGCGCTTGCCAGGACGCTTGCCCCGCTGGCGCGATCACCGAGATCGTCGAGGAGTAACAACTCCCCCACTTGCACACTCAAGAGTACACCGTGCACAAAAAAGGAGGCTTCCGCATCGCCGCGGAGGCCTCCTTTTGTTTGTACAGGCAGCTAATTGGGGACGGGGCTACCTTGGCAGTTGCGGTGGAATAGTTCCTGGCTCATTGCTTAGGTGCCGATTGTAGGAACTATTTCACCGCAACTTATAAAGACAGTATCGGGTTAGGACAAATCATCCTCGTAGGGCATTAAATCGGCAAGGTAGCCCTTCTCCTTGAGTATGGCCTCGATCTCGTCGAGGGTCTGCTCGTCCTCCGCCGCGATGCGATGGAAGTGGTAGCCGCTCGTCACCGTTAGTAGTGGAAAGCTCTTGCCGCTGGCGATGCCCTCTAGGTAGCGCTCAACATCGCGACGATTGCGAATGTCCAGGTCGGCCGTGATCTTACCGTACACGCGGTGATTGACGATCACGTTGAGCACGGCGCCGCCGGCGTCGACGATACTCGTGAGCTCATCGCCTGCCTGCTCCACGCTGTGGCGAACCTTGACCAAGCGCGTGGGCACGGCGGGGCTGCTGGGGGCCTCCTGCAGCACGTAGCCGCGGTTGGTTGCCACGACATCGTGCCCATCGGCGCGCAACAGGGCAATATCCTGAACCACGACCTGGCGGCTCACGCCAACCTCGCGGGCAAGTGCGCTGCCCGAAACGGGCTCCCTGGCTCCCTCGAGCACGCCCATGATGGCACGACGGCGCTCGCGGGCGTTCATTATTTACCGTCCAGCAGACGCAGGTGCTTAAGCGAGAGGTCGAGGATCGGGGCGGAGTGTGTCAGCGCGCCCGAGCTAATAAAGTCGACGCCCAGATCGGCCAGGGCGCGAATATTGCTGGCGTCCACATTGCCCGAACACTCAGTCTTGGCGCGACCGGCGATAAGCTCAATCGCGGCAGCCATGTCGTCGTGGGTCATGTTGTCGAACATGATGATGTCGGCGCCGGCTTCCACGGCCTCGCGCACCATGTCCAGGTTCTCGCACTCGATCTCGACCGTCGTGGTAAACGACGCGTGGGCGCGCGCCATCTCAATCGCGCGCGCCACGCCACCGGCGGCGTCGATGTGGTTGTCCTTGAGCATGACGGCCGTCGACAGGTTGTAGCGATGGTTGCTGCCGCCGCCGATCTCAACCGCCGCCTTCTCGAAAACGCGCATGCCCGGCGTGGTCTTGCGTGTGTCGACAAGCACGGTCTTGGTACCCTCGAGCGCCGCTGCCATTCTGTGCGTATAGGTAGCGATACCGCTCATGCGCTGCAGGTAGTTGAGCGCCACGCGCTCGCCCGAAAGCAGCACGCGCGCATCACCGCGCACCTGGCCCACGTGGTCGCCGGCGTGCACCTCGTCACCGTCGGCAACATCAAACAGCACCGAGCTCTGCGAATCCAGCAGCTCAAAGGTGCGGGCGAACACATCCAAGCCCGCGATGATGCCATCGGCCTTGGCGATGAGCTCCACCGTGGCGGGGCGCGCCGTGGGGCACACGCTCGCCGTGCTCACGTCCTCAAACGTAATGTCCTCGCGTAGAGCCTGCAGAATCAGATCATCGACGACGAGCTTCATGGTAATGGGATTCATGGTCTACTCCTCCACGGCCTGCGTGCCGGCGGCACGGGCCAAATCATCGATTGCCAGGGAGTCGGCGCTCAGGGCGCGATGACGCCCGTCGAGCGCGGGCTCGCCCGCCTGCTCCACGGCGAGCGACTCGCCGGTGCGCATGTACCACGCGGCGCGACGACCCCAGACCAGCGCCTCGAGCAGGCTGTTGGAAGCCAGGCGATTCTTGCCGTGCACGCCGTTGCAGGCCGTCTCACCGGCTGCGTAGAGCTCGGGCATCGAGGTGCGGCCGTCCTTGTCGACCCACACGCCGCCCATAAAGTAGTGCTGCGTAGGCGTAACGGGGATGGGCTCGTCCAAGATGTCGCGGCCGTCCTCCAAGCAGCGTGCGCGAATGTTGGCAAAGTGCCCGGTCACTACATCGCGCTCGACGGGGGCAAAGCTCAGCCACTCGTGCTCGGTACCGTCCCGCTTCATCTGCTCGCGAATAGCGGCAGCGACCACATCGCGCGGCTGAAGCTCGTCGGTAAAGCGCTCACCGGCGGCGTTGAGCAAAATCGCGCCCTCGCCGCGGCAGCTCTCGCTGATCAGGAAGGTGCGGCCTGGCTGCGGCGAGAACAGTCCCGTGGGGTGGATCTGCACGTAGTCCAGGTGCTCCATCTTAATGCCATGCTCCTGAGCGATGTAGCAGGCATCGCCCGTGAGCTGCGGATAGTTGGTCGAGTGGTCGTATATGCCGCCGATGCCGCCCGTTGCCCACAGCGTGTGGCGGGCATGGATCTTAAACGGCTCGCCGGCATGCGCGCCCTCGGCGGCATTTATCAGCTCGTCGGCGGGGCGGACCGAATTGTCCTCGTCCACGGGAACGGCGACGACACCGGCACACACCGTGGCGCCGTCACGCTCGCCCGTCAGGATGTCGGTCATGGCCACGTGCTCCAAAATCTGCACGTTATCCAGTTTGCGAACGGCCTGAAGCAGCTTGGTCGTGATCTCCTTGCCCGTAATGTCGGCATGGAAGGCAATGCGGGGGCGGCTGTGCGCACCCTCGCGGGTAAAGTCGAGGCTGCCGTCGGCCTTGCGCTCAAAGTCCACGCCCATCGCCAGCAGGTCGTTGATGACCGAGCGGCTCGAGCGGATCATGATGTCGACGCTCTCGCGGCGGTTCTCGTAGTGGCCGGCGTGCATGGTGTCCTCAAAGAAGGCATCGTAGTCCGAGCCCTCGGGCAGCACGCAAATGCCGCCCTGCGCGAGCATCGAATCGCACTCGTCGACAGCGCCCTTGGAGAGCATGATCACGCGCGTGCTCGTCGGCAGATTGAGGGCCGCGTACAGGCCCGCCACGCCGCAACCGGCAATGACAACGTCGCACTCCATGTCGGGGTATTGTTTGGTTTCCACAGGAATCCTCTCCCTTGTTATGTGACATAAGGGACTGTCCCTCATGTCACATTGGCTTAGCGCGCCGCGTACTCGAGCATGCGGTCGAGCGTAAGTTTGGCCTGGTCGGCGGCCTCGTCCGACACGCCGATCTGCACCTCGCCCTCGCCCGTCTCCAGGCAGCGCACGAGTTTTTCGAGCGTGATGAGATCCATGTTGACGCAGGTGGGCTGCACCGCGGGGAAGTAGAACTTTTTGCCGGTGCCCTCGCAGCGGCGCTCGAGCTCGTAGAGCACGCCGCGGACCGTCACGATAATGAACTCGCTCGCGTCGGACTCCTCGGCGTACTTGATGATGCCGGCGGTGGAGCCGATGTAGTCGGCCTCGGCCAAGACGTCGGCCTTGCACTCAGGATGCGCCAGCACGAGCGCGTCGGGGTGGGCCTCCGTCGCGTCAACGATCTGCTCGACGGTGATGATGTGATGGCGCGGGCAGTAGCCGTTGTTGAGGATGACGTGCTTTTGGGGCACCTGCTCGGCTACGAAGCGGCCCAGGTTCTGGTCGGGAATGAACAAGATGTGCTGCTGCGGCAGCTCGGAGACGATCTTGACGGCGTTTGAGCTGGTAACGCACACGTCACTCCAGCTCTTGATCTCGACCGTGGAGTTGACGTAGCAGACCACGGCCAGGTCGTCGCCGTACTCGGCGCGCGCCGCATCGACCGTCTCGCGCTTGACCATGTGCGCCATGGGACAGTCCGCGCCCGGCTCGGGCAGCAGCACGGTCTTGGTGGGATTGAGCAGCTTGGCGCTCTCGCCCATAAACTCCACGCCG
The DNA here is from genome assembly GCF_003468125.1 of Collinsella sp. AM40-7AC. Taxonomy (NCBI): domain Bacteria; kingdom Bacillati; phylum Actinomycetota; class Coriobacteriia; order Coriobacteriales; family Coriobacteriaceae; genus Collinsella; species Collinsella sp. AM40-7AC. The sequence goes on from NZ_QSGK01000013.1 coordinate 24,618, forward strand.
CACAGCACGATGGTCTGCTGCGGCAGGCTCTTGGCAAGCTTTGCCAGGTAGAAGCTGTCGCCGACGTAATCGGCCACAGCCTGAACCTCGGGCGCCACGTAATAGTGCGCCAGGATCACCGCGTCGCGTTGGGTTTTAAGTTGCTGAATGGCCTCGACGAGCTCTGCGGGCACCAGTGCCGCGCGCTCCGCTGCCGTCGTTGCCGATGCTAGGCCGGCCGCGATATCGCGTGCAAGCTCCGACGCATCCATGTTCGCGCTCTGTGCCATCAAGGCCCCTCTCTTTTGGCGAATCTTGGGGCTTTAGTATGACACCTAGGTTTACAGCTGACAAGACAGCTGTAAACCTAGGTGTAAAGTTGAAATAAAGATTCGACCATGCGGCAAGTCCATATTCGAACTGGCAAGCTGAGGATAGCCGAGCTCTCGATAGCGCAGGAGGCATCTTTCGCCACCGCAATTCCGCTCGGCGCGAGTTGCACGCCGTGGGGCGCAAACGGGACACGCCTCCGCGAGCGGTCCGCACCCAATGTGGCAAAATCGAACTACTAAGGGGGCTCAGAATGCTCAAGATTATTGCCTGCGACGATGACGTCGCTTTTCTAGATAGACTGCACCGGATGATCGACCGTTGGTCGATCGAGACGGGCACGGCGGTCGATGTTGCGCTCGTCACGCGCGGCGAGGACCTGCTGGCGCGCCATGCCGCGTCGCGCGCCGACATCATCTTGCTCGACATGATCATGCCGCTCGTCAACGGCATGGACACCGCACGCGAATTGCGCCAGGCCGACACCGCCGTGCGCCTGGTGTTCCTTACCTCGTCGCCCGAGTTTGCACTGGAGTCCTACGAGGTCCGCGCCTTCGACTATCTGCTCAAGCCCGTGACTTACGAACGCCTGGCGCAGTTACTCGACGAACTTTCGAGCATGCGCCCGGCGGCAACCGACGAGCTCGTGATCAAAACGTCCTTTGGCTACCACGCCCTGCGCCTGTCCGACATCGAATATGCCGAGGCGCGCAACAAGCACGTGGTCTTCCACCTGCGCGACGGACGCGATATCGAGGCACTCGAGTCGTTCCGCAGCGTCGAGGACCGTTTGGCGCAAAATGCCACCTTCTTTAAATGCCACCGTAGCTACCAGGTCAACTTGCGCAACATCGACCACTTCGATCGCACGGACATCGTCATGCGCTCCGGCGCGTGCATTCCGCTGTCGCGCAGCAGCAAGCAGGGGTTCCAAGACGCCTACTTTGCGGTGCGCTTCGAGGGCGGGAGGCGCTGATGATCTCCTCGGTCGAAATGGTCCTTTGGGCAATCCACCACGCCACAACGCTACTCTTTGGCGTCTTTGCTTCGGCGGCGCTATGCGGTATCGAAATCAATCGACGCCATGCACTCGAGTTGGTGGGGGTCGGAGCCGCAACCGGCGCTGCCTTTTCGATCGCCAATGTCGTTGGCGGAGAGCTTTTTGCCCGTCAGGTCTATCCGCTCGTCGTGCACCTGCCGCTTACCGTCTACCTGTGTGCGCGCTACCGTCTGAGCCCGCTGCTCGCGGCATTGGGCGTCACCAGCGCCTATCTGAGCTGTCAGTTCAGCAACTGGATGGGCATCGCCGCCTTTGCCGCAACCGATTCGCAGATCGCGTACTATCTGGCGCGCATCGCGACCACGCTCGGCGTCTTTGCCGTCCTGCTGCATTGGGCCGGCGACATTGGACCCCGCCTGGCGATTAAAAGCCCCACCGAGCTGAGCATCCTTTTCATCCTGCCGCTCGTCTATTACATCTTTGACTACGCCACCAACGTCTACACCACGCTGTTCCACTCGGGCTCGGTGGTGACAGTTGAGTTTTTGGCATTTGCGCTCTGTGCCTTCTATCTTATGTTTCTTGCCGTTTACCTGCGCGAATACGAAGAAAAGGAAACCGCCGAGCGAGAGCGTTGGATGCTCGAAACCCGCGACAGCGCCGCCATCAAAGAGCTCGAGGCTTGGCGTCAATCTGGGCGCGAGCTGTCGATTCTTCGCCACGATATGCGCCACTTCCTACGCGGCCTGGCCACTTTAATTGAGGAGGGCCACACCGACGAGGCGCTCAAACGCATCGATGAGCTCTGCGAAGCCGGCGACCGCACCGCCGTACGCCGCTTCTGCGCCAACGAGACCGTAAACATCGCGCTTTCGTCATTCAACTCAGATATCAATAGAAACGGCATTACCGCCAACCTGCGCGCCGCCGTACCCGAAACCGTCCACGTAGGTGACGCCGACCTGTTTAGCGTGCTCTCAAATGCCTTGGAAAACGCTATCACCGCCGCAAGCGCCGCACCCCAAGGAAAGCGATTCGTCGACCTTGACCTGCGACTTGAGGACGGCCAGCTGTTGCTGTTAGTTTCCAACACGTTTGGCCGTGCGCCGCACATGGTCGACGGCATGCCCGTGGCCCAGCACACTGGGCACGGCTTTGGCACCAAGAGCATTAAACTTGCCGTCGAGCGCATGAACGGCAACTGCCAGTTCCGCATTAACGGCGATCGGTTTGAGCTGCGCGCTGTGATGTAAGGGCGCGGGCGCGACGGATTTGCGTTCCGCGGGTACGGCTCGCCCGCTCGGGGTCGTTTGTCGACGCGGGCTCGCTACAGCGGAGCGGCCGCCGGAGTCAGCTGCTTGATGTAGGCCCACATGCGCTGCTTAGCGGCTTTGTCAGTGAGCGCCGCCTCAAAACCGTCGAGCGCGAGCACGCGGCGACCCTGCACATGGGCGACCAAGCCGGGCTTGAGCATGGCGGTGTCGAAGTCATCGATCGCCACGAGCATATCGGCGTAGGTCTCGCGCATGGCGTCAGCCGCGTTGTTGTCGAGCAGTAGCACCGCCTCGGGGTCCAAAGCCTCAAGCGCCTCACGGAACAGCTCGCACGGCAGCGTCTCGCCCACCGCGACCGCTCCGTCACCCACGCCGGCGACGCTTGCCAGCACGCAAAAATCCTCGGGCGCGTAGCCGATGGCCCCAAGCGCCTTGCGCAACGCCGCGCCATCCGGGCCGGCGGCAAGCTCGCCACCCGAACGCTCGGCCTCGTCCAAATCGCCTTTTACCAGCACGATCGGCGAGCACGCGTTGCCCGCGATACGCACGCCGCGACCCACGAGCGATGCGAGCTCCTGCTCGGCCGCCTGGGCGATGGCTTCTTTTTTCTGGCTTTGTGACGTGGACATGCGCTCTCCAATCGTTTGCGTGCCAACCATTATATAAAAGAGCCGCCTGCGAGTGGTTGCTTTGCGGACGGCTGGGTATAAGCACGGTCGTACTGAGTTTTACGCGGCCAAGCCGCGTCACATTATGGAGGTCACCATGGCTGACATTAAGCAGATTACCCCCGAGAACTTCGATTCCGTCGTTAGCGACAGCCTGCCCGTGCTGGTCGATTTTTGGGCACCGTGGTGCGGCCCCTGCCGCTCGCTCTCGCCCATCGTAGACGAGGTTGCCGACGAGCTGGCCGGCAAGCTGGCTGTGGCCAAGTGCAACGTCGACGACAACCAGGACCTGGCCATGAAGTTTGGCGTCATGAGCATCCCCACGCTGATCGTCTTTAAGAACGGCGAGGAGGTCGACCGCTCGGTTGGCGCTCTGCCCAAGGCGAGGCTGCAGGCGCTGCTGGAGAAGCATCTGTAATACGCTTGTTACTTACCCGCCGTCTATGAGCGCTTTTGCACCGCTCGCCGGACTTCTGGATGCACCGAGTGCAACCACGGATAGTATGGTAGTCACAAACAGCCCCCAGTGAACGGGTGCGGGTCACACAGACTCGCACCCGTTTTCTTATGCGGTAGCGCCCCGCGCGGGCGTAGTAGAATCTGAGCCACTGGATTGCCCCGAGCATAAGGAGATTTCCCATGCATGATGTTGGAATGAACATGAGCCAGCTTGCCATGAGCGTCAAACAGGTCGACGACACCATCGAGCTCGCTCACGAATGGAGCCATCAGTTGCTACATGCGACCGAGAATTTTGACATGGAGCGCATCGGCGCCAAGCTCGAGGCCGCCATGGCCGCGTTGCACGAGGCGCATGACGCGCTCGAGGGCTACGAGGAAGCCATCGAGGCCGACCACAACTCCGTCGGCTCCGTGAAGCTGGTGTAAGGTGGCCGAACACGAGCACGGCTGCGGGTACGAGCACGAGCATCCGCACGGGGCGGACGGTGACGCGGGCTGCCACTGTAGTGGCTCCGGCTCTGAGCTGGTCCGTTTTTCGGTTACCGCACCCGACGACCTGCTGCGCCGTTTTGACGAGCAGATCGCGCGCCGCGGCGACGTGGCCAACCGCTCCGAGGCCGTGCGCGACCTGATTCGCGCCTCGATCGCCAAGGAGCAGATGCGTACGCCCGATGAGCATGTTATCGGGTCGCTCACCATGATTTACGACCACCATACCGGCGACCTGACGCGCCGTCTGGACGAAGTGCAGCACGACTACACCGACGAGATCGTATCGACCATGCACGTGCATCTTGATCACCACAACTGCCTGGAGATTCTGGCGCTCAAGGGTCGCGGCGAGCGTGTCTACGAGCTGGCCGACCGGTTGCTGGGGCTGCGCGGCGTTAAGCACGGCGAGCTCACGTGCGCCGCCACCAAGCAGAGCCTGGGGCTGTAGCGGGATTTCCCACAGCGCACCTGCCATAAAGGGACAGGTTTGTTTTGGCAGGTTTAGAAGTTTTACCGACCAAAATAAACCTGTCCCTTTTTGGTCGGTTTTGACGAGGGGAAGCCACATGCGGCATGTGCATATTCATGAGACGGGCATTGTGCAGGGCGTTGGCATGCGGCCATTTGTGTATCGCGAGGCTATGGCGCATGGCATTTGCGGCTGGGTGCTCAACGCGGGCGATGGCGTGCACATCGAGGCGCATGCTTCAGTCGAGGCACTCGACGAATTTGTCACCGCGCTGTCGGAGCACGCGCCTGCCGCGGCCCGCGTTGAGCATGTCGCTGTTGCAGACCTGGAGCCCGACGCTTGGGATGCCGACGATGAGCAGGTCTTTCGTATTGTAGCGTCGCAGGATCAGACCGTGCACACGACGCTCATCTCCCCCGATATCGCCACCTGTGACGACTGCCTGCGCGAACTGTTCGACCCCGCCGACCGTCGCTATCACTACCCCTTTATCAACTGCACCAACTGCGGGCCGCGCTTTACCATCATCCGATCGCTGCCTTATGACCGAGCGGCCACGTCGATGGATTGCTTTCCTATGTGCCTCGAGTGCGCCGCAGAGTATGGCGACCCGCTTGACCGGCGCTTTCATGCGCAGCCCGATGCCTGCTTTGACTGCGGGCCACATATTACCTGGCGCGAGGCGGCGGGCGACATGGGGCTCGAGGGTCTGGGGGCGATGCCGGCCGTCGGCAACACGCGCGAAACCAGCGATGCCATTATTGACCGCTGTGTCGAGCTGCTGGCCAGCGGCGGTATTGTCGCCATCAAGGGGCTGGGCGGATTCCATCTGGCCTGCAACGCCGCCAATGAGCAGGCGGTGGTCGAGCTGCGCCGTCGCAAGCGCCGCAGCAACAAGCCGCTTGCCGTTATGGTGCGCAGCCTTGCCGATACTGAACGCCTGTGCCATGTCGATGATGCCGAGCGCGACTTACTGGCCGGCAGCATCCGCCCCATTGTGCTGCTGCGCCGCCGTGTTGTTGGCGAGGGAGATTCCCCCGACGGCCTTACACTCGCGCCATCCGTCGCGCACGATCTACCCGAGCTCGGCGTCATGCTCCCCTATACACCGCTTCAGCATCTGCTGCTTGCAGCTGCCTCGTCGCATGGCATGCACGCGCTGGTCATGACCAGCGGAAACCTGAGCGAGGAACCTATCGAGACCGACGATGCCCTTGCATGGGAACATCTTGTTGCCGCCGGCATCGCCGACGCGCTACTTGGCAACGACCGTGCGATTCTCTCACGCTACGACGACTCCGTGGTACGTGTGGTCGACGGCACCGTCATGCCTGTGCGTCGCGCACGCGGATATGCGCCGCAACCGTTGTCGCTGCCGGCGCTCGACGGCACTGCACCCTGCGTGCTCGCCTGCGGGCCGCAGCAAAAAGCCACGATCGCGCTCACGCGCGAGGACGCCGACGGCCATGTGGCCTGTTTTGTGTCGCAGCATATCGGCGATGTCGAAAACGGCGCGACCTTCGATGCCTGGAGCGCCGCCCGCGCACGTCTAGAAAACCTCTTTGACCTGACGCCTGCCGCCCTGGCATGCGACATGCATCCCAACTATCTATCGAGCCAGTGGGCGCGTGAGCGAGCACGGGAGCACAGTCTGCCGCTTATCGAAATCCAGCACCATCATGCGCATATCGCGAGCGTAATGGCCGAGGCCATCGCCGCGGGCCAGCTTACAACCGACGCGCGCGTCCTTGGCATCGCCTTTGACGGCACCGGCGCCGGTACCGATGGGACCATTTGGGGTGGCGAGTTCCTTGTCGCCAGCCTTGGCGGCTTTGAGCGCGCCGCGCATTTGCGCGCCTGGGCCCTACCCGGTGGCGTAGCGTCCGTACGCGACGCTCGACGCAACGCCTTTGCCCTGCTCAGCGAACTTGGCCTACTCGAGCACCCAGGCACCGCTCGACTTTTGGACAGCCTCGACGAGCAAACGCGCAGCGTGACAGCCACCATGATCGAGCGCGGTATCAACAGCCCGCGTACCAGCAGCATGGGGCGTCTCTTTGATGCCGCGGCAGCAATTCTGGGCATCTGCGACAAGGCAACCTACGAGGGCGAACCCGCCATAGAACTCGAAGCCGCCGCCTGGCGCGCGCTCGACGGTAAGACCGTTCGTCTCGACGGCAATCATACAGGCGTATTCACGTCTGCCGACGACTCCCCCATCTTGGACCCCCAACCGCTCATCGAAGCTCTTCTGAATGGAATCGAGGCAGGCGCGCCGGCCGACCGGCTCGCCCTCGGGTTTCACATCGCCATTACGCACGCTACGACCCACATCGCACGCGAGATCTGTGATCACGAAGGCATCGATACCGTCGCGCTCTCGGGCGGTGTGTTCATGAACCGGCTTTTGCTTCAGCTCCTTACCCACGAACTCAAAGACGCCGGTCTTGCCGTCTTGGTCCCCCACGCTGTACCCGCCAACGACGGCTGCATCGCCTACGGTCAGGCCGCCATCGCTCGCGCTCGCCTCGCGCAGACGGCGTTGCGATAGGCTGTTTTGCCAGCCTGCGCGCCGCCGTCTCACAGGTGTAACGCGTTTGCTCGTGACTCCCGCGAGCGCTACCATCAACTGATGGATAATTAGGCGCCTATCCAGCGCAAAACGTATAAAAGGGGAACATTATGTGCCTTGCCGTTCCCGGTAAAGTGGTCAAACGCGACGACGACCTTAAGGCGACCGTCGACATGATGGGCATCGAGCGCCCCGTTTCGCTGCGCCTCGTGCCGACGGCACGGGTAGGCGACTATATTCTCGTGCACGCCGGCTTTGGCATTCAGATTGTTGACGAGCAGGAAGCCCAAGAGACACTCGAGCTCGTCAATACCATGACCGAGCTGGCCGAAGAGGACCAGCTCGCCACCAACCCGGCCGAGGCATACTAGTGGCGGCGGCGCAGCCGGTTCGCTCCGGTATCGACTTTTCGGCATTTCGCGACCCCAAGCTGGCTCGCGAGCTCATCGATCGTATTCATGAGCTTGTCGGCAACCGCAGCATCAACCTTATGGAAGTCTGCGGTACGCATACCGTGAGCATTGGCCGCTATGGCTTTCGCTCCATTATGCCGACGGGACTCAAACTGCTAAGCGGCCCGGGGTGCCCCGTTTGCGTCACCGCCAACCGCGACATCGATCACGCAATCGCGCTTTCCAACATGGACGGTGCCATCATCACCACCTTTGGCGACATGATGCGCGTGCCCGGATCGTCCACCTCGCTTGCCGCGCAAAAGGCAGCGGGGCGCGACATCCGCATCGTCTACTCTCCGCTCGACGCACTCGACATTGCCGAGCAAAATCCCGAACGCCCGGTCATCTTTATGGGTGTTGGCTTTGAGACCACAACGCCCACCATTGCCGCCGCTATCCTGGAGGCTGACGCGCGCGGGCTCCAGAACTTCTCGGTCTACTGTGCTCACAAGACCACGCCGCCGGCTCTGCGTGCGATCTCCAACGACCCCGAGACGACCATCGACGGCTTTATCCTGCCTGGTCACGTCGCTACCATCACAGGCCTGGCACCCTTTGGGTTTTTGGTCGATGAGTTCGAGACCCCCGGCGTAGTCACCGGGTTTGAGCCGGTCGATATCCTGCAGGGCATCTGCACGCTGGTCCAGATGGTTGTCGAGAACAGGCCCGCAATCGACAACGCCTACCGCCGCGGCGTCAATGCAGACGGCAATCCCGTGGCGCGCCAACTGGTCGAGCAGGTGTTTGAGCCGTGCGACACCACGTGGCGCGGACTGGGACCGATTGCGGCTTCGGGTCTTTCCATCCGACCCGAATTCGCGCGCTTTGATGCCGGCGCCCGCTTTGATGTGCCCGTTGAGGCGACGGTCGAGCCACGCGGGTGCCGCTGCGGCGACGTGCTGCGCGGAGCCATCACGCCGAGCGACTGCCCGCTGTTCGGCCACGCATGTACGCCCGAACACCCCGTCGGCCCCTGCATGGTGAGCTCCGAAGGCAGCTGCGCGGCGTACTTTAGATACCGCGACTAGCCCGGACGCCCCCGCGTACCGGCACCACCCACGATTGGAGTTTTCGATATGTCCCATAGCGTTACCGATAGCACCGTCCTGCTGGGCCACGGCTCCGGCGGCCAGATGATGAAGCGCATTATCGATGAGGTCTTTCTGGATGCCTTTGGGTCGCCCGAGCTGCTTGCAGGCAACGATGCCGGTGTCGCCGCACTGCCCGCAAGCGGGCGAATCGCCATGTCGACCGACAGCTTTGTGGTAACGCCGCAGTTCTTCCCCGGCGGCAATATCGGCCGCCTCGCCGTATGTGGAACCGTCAACGACGTCGCGACCTCAGGCGCTAACGTGCGCTACCTCTCATGCGGCTTTATCCTCGAAGAGGGCTATCCCATGGATAAGCTGCGCCAGATTGTGCAAACCATGGCCGAAACAGCGCGCGAGGCGGGCGTGGCGATCATCACCGGCGACACCAAAGTGGTTGAGCGCGGCGGGGCCGACGGTGTCTACATCAATACCGCCGGCGTGGGCGAAGTGCCCGCGGGCGTAGCGCTCAGCGGTGCCAACTGTCGGCCCGGCGATGTCATCCTGGTGTCGGGTACGCTAGGCGACCACGGCATCGCCATCATGAGCCAGCGCGAGGGCTTGGCGTTTTCGAGCAACATCGGAAGCGACGCTGCGCCGCTCAATCATCTGATTGCCGACGTGCTCGCCGCTGCCCCCGACACCCGCTGCTTCCGCGACCCCACGCGCGGCGGCCTGGCATCCACGCTCAACGAGTTTGCCCAGGCCAGCGGCGTTGCTATGGAGATCGACGAGGATACCGTGCCCGTGCGCCCCGACGTGCAGGCGGCATGTGAGATGCTCGGCTACGATGTGCTGCAGGTGGCAAACGAGGGCAAGATGGTCGCCGTGGTGCCTGCTGAACAGGCCGATGCCGCGCTGGCCGCCATGCGCGCCGCCCGCTACGGCGAGAATGCCGCCATTATCGGTCGCGTGCTGCCGCTTGCCGAGGACGCCCGCCCCGCTGTGCGCGTGCGCACCGGCTGGGGATCGACCCGCATCCTCGACATGCTCGTAGGAGAGCAGCTGCCGAGAATTTGCTAGCGGCTGCTCTGCAAGCTGCTCAGCATCCGGCCACAATCGGCCCGCCCATTTTCACTGGGACGTTGGCCCACTCAAACTGCGGGGAGATGGAAGGGCCCTCCTGCCGAGCTGATCGGTAGGAGGGCCCTTCGCTTTGCAAGACCATACTCCTTGCAGTATTTACCTGGTAGGCAGAGGCTCGCTACGCCGCGCGGCGTTTGGTGTAGACAAACCAGCCGCCGACGGCCCCGATACCGACGATGCCCACGGCAACGCCAGCGATGGCAAAGCCGTTTGGACCCGCGTCCGCAGCCTTGTTGGCGGCGCCGGCGCTCAACGCGGCGGTCTTGCCGGACGTACCCGACTTTTTGCCGCTCTTGTCTGTCTTACCGGCGACGGAAGACTCCGTCAAATCCTTCTTGCCGGATTCAGCCTCGTCCTTGGAATCGCCAGCTGCCTTGGCGCCCTCGCGCGAGGAAGCACCGGCCATCTTGGCGGCCACAGGAGCCATTACGCCCGCAAAACCGCCGGTCCCGTTGCCGGCACCGCCGTCCGACCCGGCACCCGGCGTCAGGACGCCCGGCGCCACCGTGGGCTTCTGCGGGTCCTTGCTGCTCGAGCCCTTGCCCGCCGTCACGGCCGTCTTCCAGGCAATCGTCTCTCCCGAGGAGACACGATATGTCGTGAGCGCGCGGAGCGCCTGCTCGGTCGCCATGGCGTTGGCCGCGCCGCCCTTGCTGTGCGCATAGCCGTTGCCGCCGTCCACGCGGTACAGGTCCAGCGCGCAGACCACGTTGGTCACAGCATTTGCAAACCCGTTGACGGGGTTGGCCGGGTCTCGGTCGAGCGAAAGCAGCGCGAGGATCACCTGGGCATTGGCCTCGGCAGAGCCGAAGTCACAGGTACCCGCGCTCATCCTGCCCTTGAGGTAGGAGAGGCCGTTCTCGATGGCAGCATCGACCTTGGTGTCGCCCGCATAGGGCGCCACGGCCTGGATCGCCATGGCCGTCAGGTCCACGTCGCCCAGCCGCGTACCTTCCACAGCGTCGCCGCTACCGAGGAGCTCACAGACGGCGTCCACGAGGCTCGCGCGCGTCCAGGCGGAACCGGCGGGCGCATCCGAGCCGCTCGCATTGAGCGCCATCAGTGCGAAGATCTTCTCGTTGGCGCGCGTCATATCGGTGCGGCCGCAGATGAGCTCGACCAGGTTGACGCCGTCATAGTCGGTGATGTCCTCGCCGATGGCGGAGAGAGCAAGCGCCACACGCTCGGTCTCAGTCAGAGCGCAGGTCGCACTCCCCCACTCGGCCTTGTGCTCGGCCAGCGAGGCGCGGTAGTTATCGAGCAGTTTGGAATCGATCTTGCGGCCCGCCTTGGCAAAGTCGTAGATCTCCCACTCGTCGCCATACTGGAAGGCGTCGGAGCTGCGGCGCGCGTCGATGAACGCAGCGGCAGCATCGATGCCCGCCGAGGCGGACTCACTCGTGGCGGGGCTCGCGGCCACACCGGCCACGGTGATGGTAAGCGTCACGGGCTCGGCACCGGCAGTCGTGTCCACCGGCGTACCCGTCGCGACCACCGTGCCGGCCGAAAGCGCCGTCACCATGTAGTCGCTCGAGGCCACGTACAGGCCGTCATCGGGAGCGCCGTCGACGTGCTTCCAGGCGCCCTTCTCGTTGCGGTCGATGCTCACAATACCCGTGGCGTCCTTGTCGTCGAGCGTCTTGAACGACCAGGTGAGGCCGGGCTCGGTCACGCTCCAGCCATCCGCGTCGTTCTTACCGGTAAAGGTCAGGTCGAGCTTTTGCGCCGAGCCGGCCTTGAGGTAGAGGCTGCCCGTACCGGCCGTCACGCTCGTAAGCGGATTTTGGTAGGCATAGGTCACGTCGCACGACGCGCTGATGGCCTTGCCCTCGGCGTCCGTGTCGGGCAGCGTCGCGGTAAACGTGGTGGCGCCGGCCTTGTACGCCGTGTAGCCAATCTCGCCCGCGGTGGTGTAGGCTGCCACGGCAGGGTCGCTGCTCGTCACGGTAAAGTTGTCGCGGTTGGTGGCGTTGTCGGGCGTCACCACCGGGCGCGCGTGATCGGTCAAAAACGCGCCGCGCTCGGAGAGTGGGCTGCGGCCCTGCAGGTAGACGGTGGCGCCGTCCTCGTTATAGCCCATCGAGATGGACGTGGCGGCCACGGCTTCTGACGTCAGCGTCACGCTCTTGGAGCCGGCGCCCGCAGATGCGGCGTCGCGCGGGGTAACGGTGATCGTGGCACTGCCGGCATGCTTGAAGTAAAAGCAGGCCGAGTAGTCGTTGCTGTAGATGGTCGTAGGATCGCTCGAGGCAAAGTGGAAGCGGCTGAACGAGACGGGCACGTACTCGCCCTTATCGGCGTCGACGTAATGCACGCGAATCTCGAGGTTGCGCACCTCGGAGCCCTGGACGGTAGCCGCACCATCGGTCACGTTGCTCACGGTGCCGTCGGAGGCACGATACCACAGCTCAAAGTCGTCGAACTGTTTGGCCTTGGCCTTGATCTTGATGGTAGCCACGGTCTGCTCGGAGCCATCGGCCTTGTGCTCGGTGGCGGTCACCGTGCCGGTAGCGTTGTCGTAGACATAGAGCTCTCCCGTGGACTCGTTGATGCCGATGTTGCCGCGGTTGGCGTCATCGGTGCCCCAGGTGATGGTGCTCGTGGCCGGGACGCCCTTAAGTGCAAAGACGCCAAGTTTGCGGTAGGCGTCCACAGCATCAGGCGAAACCTCGAGCATATGGCCGGCAACCGTCTGGCTGGTGCCGTCGTTGGCCGTGAAGCTCACGGTGTAGGCGTCCTCGGGCGTGGTGTCCTCGGGCGCCTGGTAGCTGTTGCCCGAGCCAAAGACCGGCGTGCCATTTTTATCGATACCCCAGCTGCTGCCGTTGGCGCCGCAGTTGGCGTTGATAAGATCGGCGAAGGCATCGGTGGCCATGTCAGCGGGGTCGACAGCATAGGAGTTGACGAGCGCCGAGGCGGGAGCGCCCATCTTGTTGGTGAGGAATGCGCCCCAGTAGGTGTTGACGAGCTGGCCCGCGCTATAGGTCGCGAACAGCGCGCCCGCCGTGCCCTTGGAGGTCGAAACGCAGTTGGACACGATGCCGCCGTCGAGCGTGCGCGCAAAGCCCGCTACGCCCTTGCCGGTCACGCTCGTGGAGCAGTTGAGCACGGCGCCCTGAACCTTGTTGCCCAGGGGGCCGAACGCCTTGCCGTCCGTCGCTTGCTTCAGTTTGCCGGCAAATGAGATGTTCTGCACCACGCCCGTGGAGGCAACTCCGCCCATGAGCGACTTCACGCCACCGCCGTTGGCGAAGGTGATGATGTGGCCCTGGCCGTCGAGTGTGCCCGCGAGTATGCCCATGGGGGCAAAGAAGTACTCGTCATCGATGGTAATGTCGTTGTCGAGAACGTAATAGGCGTCGGCGTCGGCGGGTTTGAACTTGTTTCCGAGGTCGCTCTGCGAGCTCAGGTGCACTACGTTCTGTGGCTGAGCCACGGGCTCGGTGGGCTTGGGCTTCTCGAGCGCGGCAATGGCATCGGTGAGCGTCTTGGTTGCGGCGTTGACCTCGGCCTGCTTGGCGTCATCGTTGGCGTAGACGTCTTGAGCGCTCACAAGGGCCTCAGCGAGCTTCGACCAGCTCTCGGCCGTGTAGTCGCTCTCGACCTTGGCGCTGGCGTCGTCGATGGCGGCCTTGAGGGCATCTTTGTTCACGACGACCACGGCGCTGCCCGAAACCAGCACGGGAAGGCCGCCCTGCGCAGACCAGATAAAGCCGGTGGCAGGGGCATCGGTGCTGAGCTTATCGACCGAGGCCTGGGTCTTGAGCTCGCCGGTTGAGATTTTGCTGCCGAAGGAAGCATCAACCTTGTAGCCGCACGCCTGATCGCCCGCAGTGAACAGATTGTTGGCCACGGTGCCAGACTTATACCAGGCAACGAGGCCGTAGCCGCCAAGGGGCATGCCGCTGAGGCTGCCGGCGTAATACGAGTTGAGCACCGAACCGCCATCGAGCGTGCCTACGAGACCGGCAGCGTCAGCGAAAGTCCAATTGTCGTCAGAGGGGCTTGCCGTCGACCAGCACATTTGCACGGTACCCGAGCATGTGGTGGCGATAGGACCGTCGGTGCCAGAAATCGACATCGAACCCGTCACGCCCAGATTCTGCACTGTACCGGTCACACTCTTCGCCAACGCCTTGCCGTTGAGCACGATGCTATGGCCCTGGCCATCGAGCGTACCGGTCACGGTCTCGATCTGTTGGTCAGCCTCAAGGCTGATATTCGCCGCGAGCTTCACGACAGCCCCGGCCTCGATGGTGGTGGGCAGCTCATCGGCAGAAGAGACCATCACAGTCTTGCCGGCCTTGGCGACACGCACGTCACGTGCCTGCTGAACATCGGCGTCGTCATCGTCGACGTTCACCGCGGCGGCGTTCTGCTCGTCCGCACTCAGCATGGCGGCAAGCCCCTCATCGGCAGACGGAGCAACGTCGGATCTTGCCTCGTCCGCCGACGCCTCGGCGCCTTCAGCACCCGCCTGCTCGTCCGAAGTGAAACTCGACTCGTCGGCATTCTCGGCAGCATCCGCCTGCTGCGAGGCCTGGGCCTGCGCCTGCACAGCGATCTCTGCCACGCCCTCGGCAAATGCCGACGTACCCGGCATCGACCAGACTAGCAGCACCGAGAAAGCAGCGGCCCCCAGGCGCTTGAGCATAATGTTGTTTCGCGTCACCCGTTCTCCTTCTTTCGCGAACCTGCAATAGAGCCGTGGCGAAGAAGGCGGGACAGGCGATACCCCGGCAGCACAAAAGCGCACGCCAGCCACCCTATCAGCAGCAAAACGCACGCTCAGCAGCACCCCTTGTAGACCGGAATCCAGCGGCAAGCAGAGAGGCCCTCGGTTTCGAGAAGAGCACGGGCAGGTAATCTGACTCGCGGGCACGCCCGCACACAGTAACCGCCTTGCTCGGGATTCTCACCCGATTCCCCTTTATGCGCTCGCGCGCACCCGTGCTCCGGCTTCTATTTTTTAACGGAGGAAGTGTACGTTACCGCAGGTAAATCGGTCAATGCACTACACAAAAACCGCCATATCCGAGCCATATGGCTCCCGGATAACCGCCTATAGGCAGCCCATATCGCCAGCCGTCCACCGAGCCGTCCCTGCCCGCAAGATTGAGCAAACGGTCCCGCACGATTACTCGTACGGGACCGTTTTTAGTTAGGGCTGTCGTCTATGACCCGCTCCGGTTAATTCGCACGCTTGCGGATAAGCACGGCCCCTATAACGGCCAGAACTCCAGCCACCGTCAGAAGCGCCACGGTCACCACAGACGAATCACCGGTCTTGGCAAGCCCTCCCTTGGTCGCCTTCTTGGCGGTATCGGTCTTGACGTCCGTCTTCACATCCGTCTTCTGACCGGGCTTCTGCCCAGGCTCCTCCTGCGCAGCCTGCGTCACGGTCACCGTCGCTTCATCGGACGTGGAAACCAGCCCGGCAGCACTCGTCACCTCAACGCGATACACCTTTGAACCGACCTCGGTCGTCGCGGCGACGTACTCAGCCGCCGTCGCCCCGTCGATGGCAGAGAAGTTACCGTCCTCGCCCTTGACGAACCACTGGTAGGTAAGCTGGGCATCCGAGCCATCCACGCTGTCATCAACCGTCGCGGCAACGCTCAGCTTGGCCTCAGCGCCCTGAGCACACGTTACCGACTGCGGCTGAGCCGTGATGCTGGGAGCAACAAAAGCGGACGCGTACATAATCGGGGTCCGGGAGGTTCCATTCTCGGCGTCATAGTCGCTCGGCATAAACGCACTCGAGGTATCTCCCGCATTCACGTAGGCGCGCATCTCATCGAGAAGCTTGGCCGCCTTGTTGTAGACCTGTTCGCTCACTGCGGCAAACGCCTTGTTGGCAAGGTCCGTGCGCTGATCGGCAGGGGTTGCCTGCATCAACCCGTCAACAACGTCCTGCTGGGCGATAACCTGCTTCTGAAGGACATCGAGGTAGGCGCGCACGTTCTCACCCATCGAGGCACGGTTGTTGTAGGCGAGCGTGTTGATGTCCATGAAGACGTAGTCGAGGTTCTTGCCGTCCTTTTCGACCAAAGCCTGCGCGACGTCGTCCTTGCGTCCTGTATAAGTGCCGTCCACCGTGTTCCACGCCGGGAAGTAGTCAGCCGGAACTTCCGTCAACAGCGCAGAGTAGCTGGGCAGGTACACGCTGAACTCGCAACGCGAAAGCGCTTCCCACTGAATCGTGGCGATATCACTGGAAAGGCCGGACCGAATCTGGAAGATATTGCTCTCGGTCGTCCTGTTGTTGCCGATGGCATACAGGGCACTGTTGAGATTGGCGTTGAGGCTGTCATCCTGCTCACCGCGGGCAGCGAGGGAACGCAACGCCGTGAACGTATCGGATTTGATGCCCGGCGTAAACGTCAGCTGCGGGTCGATGAGCGAGGTGACGCGACCCTGTTCATCAACGGTATAGTCCGTCTGAGGCGCAAGGGCAGCACCGAAGTAAGCACGTCCCTGGGCCAGGCGCGTATTCTGCGACGAACCCGAATTCTCCTTGCCATACGTCTTGAAGATGTTCGGCGTGCCGTCGTCATAGGTTACGAGAACGCCGTTGGACTCGGGCAGCGTCACGACATCGGCCGAGTGCAGGCACTGACTCGCATCGTCAAGATCGACCTTATACTGCAGGCCGCCGATGTTGGGATTAACGGACGCCACGTCGTCGCCCATCTTGACGGCAATCCACTGATGGCCCGAAAGCTGAGCGAAAATCCAGGTCTCGGTATTGTCGGCAATGACGATCTGGTTGCAGCCCTGAGAGCCATACTGATCGACGATGGCGCCGAGCTTCTCCACGCCGTCGCGCGCCGTGGACGAAACGCTCAACAGGTAGTCGGCCAGGTTATACTCGCCGATGCCCGTGTCGACAAGAGGGTCGATAGCATCGATTCCGTCGTTGTAATCCGTTGTGAGCGTCGCGGAAACGGAGACGCCGCGCTCGTTGGTGCCGGCCTCGGAATACACGCGGGACGCTGCCTCGTCGTCCTGGGCATCCCACTCATCGGGATTGTCACGAACATAGGTGTAACGATACGAGCGACCCTGATAGGTGTACTCAAAGCCGGTCCCCGGCACAGAATCGTTCTCGAAAGAACGGAAGACAGGGTTGTCGATCGGCTGCTGCACGCCAAAGGTCTTGCAGTAGCGAGGTGAATAGTCCTCGGCGCGGCCGACATAGGTATCGCCCGTCGTTGTCTGGTTCTTACCGATGTAAACCTGCGTGCAGGCGAGCGCGGGCGCGGGCATGGCAAGCACAAGCGCCGCGACTACCCCCCCCCTAAACGCCTTCTTAGCAAAAGCCGGTAACCTCATACGTTCCCCCCTCCACACGGAGCCCGAACTACCCACCAACAATATGCGTAATGAAAACACTTTAGCTGGGTAAATCGGATTGAATATGCAGTAATCAGCTTATCTTATGTGTTAAGGAAGTATGGACACGGCACTCGTAACAACCCGTGACCGGTCGTTTGCATCTGGCAGGCGGCATTCCCCGCAGGGTTGAACAGGCCGATAAGCCCCGTGCGCAAGATTGAGCGGGCCGAGTGTCCCCCGTGGGACTGAGGGGGCCGAATGTACCTGTTAGAGGCCATTTAAGCGTTTTAACGGGGACTTTTGGCCCCCTCAGTCCCACGGGGGACACTCGGCCCGCTCATGCCCGACTGGAACGGCACGCGCTATTATGGTTGCCGTTTGCGTGAGCTATATAGATGGGAGCGTACCTATGGCAGCTTTTTCCACTGTGATCTTTGACCTTGACGGCACTATCCTCAACACGCTCGAGGACCTGGCGGCCGCCGGCAATCACACCTGCGAGATGCACGGCTGGCCCACGTTTGCCGTGGACGAGTACCGCTACAAGGTGGGAAACGGCATGCTTAAGCTGGTCGAGCGCTTTATGCCCGCCGAGTACGCGGGCGACGGCCGTATGTTTGAGCAGACGCTTGCCGAGTTTAGGGCCTATTACGGCGAGCACAAGGAGGACCACACCTCACCCTACGCCGGCACGATTGAGATGCTCTACCGTCTGCGCACAGCGGGCGTTCAGCTTGCCGTGCTCACCAACAAGGATCATATTTCGGCAGCCCCGCTTATCGAGAAATACTTTGGCCCCGATCGCTTTGCGCTGGTACAGGGCCGTGTGGGCGCATTTCCGCCCAAGCCCGAGGCACCCGCCACGTTGCATGTGATGAAAGAGCTGGGCGCCGATCCGGCAACCACGCTCTATGTGGGCGATTCGAATGTCGATGTCCTGACCGGCCACAACGCCGGCCTTAAGAGCGCCGGCGTCAGCTGGGGCTTCCGCGGCCGCGCAGAGCTGGAGGCCGCCGGCGCCGACTACGTGGTAGATACGCAGGACGAACTCGCCGAGCTAATCTTGGGCGAGTAGCGAAGCTGGCGCGCTGCTCGGTCGCGGCGATGCTGCCGCGCGGAAAATGCGTCCCGTTTTGATGCCTCAAACTGGGACGCATTTTCCGGTTGAGCCCCATCGGGGAAACCGCATCCCGTTTCAGAGCAATATTCCGGGTCGCGGTTTCCGCAACCCACCCCATCCGGAAACCGCGACCCATTATTCGGCCAAAAACCGGGTCGCATTTTCCCGACCACTCGATGCAACGTCGGCACAAGGAGTGTCCCCAACTGCCGGCAGAAAAGGAACGTCCCCAACTGCCACCTTCCAGCAACGAGAACGCCGCAGGTAGAGGACGGACAGACACTATGACCCAATCCGAGGGCACTAAAAAGATAGGAG
>NZ_QSGK01000014.1:0-12011 GCF_003468125.1 Collinsella sp. AM40-7AC
TTGCCGAGGGCGTTGCCGCCGAGGGCGACGACGATGCGATCGGGCTTACCAAGAGGCTTAGACATTGCTGGAATCCTTTCTGTAAAAGGCCTACAACCCATTAATAACCCGCGTCCGTGCAATACGCGAGTTTATTAAGGTTTATATTCTCTTTATCGCTCATTTTATTCATTTTGAAAATAGTTTAACGGTGAACGGTCGTTTTTACCCGCTCAGCGTAAAGAAGCCCAGCTCACACATGTTTACGTCATCTACGTGCGACTTTATTTAATTAGAGCAGAGATTAGGCTGGATTATGCAAACTATATCTTTGCTAAACACATAACGGACACTGCAACTATTTACTCGCACTATACGAGATTCTATGCACTTGCAAGACAAGTATGCACCCCTGCAATAACACGGGGCTTTTCATCCAACAAAAGGGATAGCCAATCGCGCTTCACTTTGCGGCAAGCGACTGTGAGTTTGCAGTATAGAACTTTACCGTCGGGTATTGCATGAACGCCGCTGACGCACTTTCGCTCCTGCCCACCCAAGCAGCCGAGAACGCTAACGGCGTCCCCAGCGTTTTCGCATGGCACCGCGCCGACTCGATGGCTTTGAGACCTAAGCGAATCTTTGCTATCTGCCAATTTTTGTACGATTTGGGTCAAATCTATTTGCCAATTTTTGTATGATTATGGGCAAATCTATTTGCCAAATTTTGTCAATGAGGTGTTTTAATGCTACGCCGTAAGGTCACTGACAGGCTTTTGAACTGGAAAAATAACTCTCATAAGGCATTGCTTGTTACCGGTGCGCGTCAAATTGGCAAGAGCTATGCGATTCGCGCGTTTGGTAAAGACAACTACGCGTCGTATTTTGAGGCCAATTTGCTGATCGATGCCGAGGCAAGAGATGTGCTCATTGGCGCTAAGAACGCCGTTGACTTTATCAACCGCGTGGCCCTTCTTGCGGATGCACCGCTTGTTGAGGGAGATACGCTTATCTTTGTCGATGAAATACAGGAGTATCCGCAGATCGTCACGCTCATGAAGGCGTTGGTCGAGGACGGGCGCTTTAGCTATGTCTTCTCGGGGTCTATGCTTGGGACTGAGTTTAAGGGGATCTCTTCTTTCCCGGTGGGGTATGTCGAGCACATTGTTATGCGGCCAATGGATTTTGAAGAGTTTTGTTGGGCAAACAGCATCAGCGAGAATGTGCTTGCAGACATCCGCAGCTGCCTTGTCGAGAGGCGTCCCGTCGAAAACTATATTCATGAGGCGATGCTCAAAAACTTTAGAGCTTATATCGTTTGCGGCGGCATGCCGGAGGTCGTACAGAACTATATCGATTCGGGTTATTCACTCGTGAGGACGCGTGAGCTTCAAATTCAGCTGGTCGATCAGTACAAAAGTGATATCTCTAAATATGCATCGACTCGAGCGTTTAACGTTCGCGCGATTTTCGAACAAATTCCCGTTCAGCTTGAGGCGGAGTCCCATCGCTTTGTTGTTTCATCCCTGGGCGAGGGGGCTCGCCTTCAAAAATACGAGCAGGATTTCCTATGGCTGGTGAACGCGGGCGTCGGTTTGATGGTCGCCCAGGTGACGGAGGCCCGGAGTCCTCTTAAGAGGACAGAGAAGGCGACCGCCTTTAAACTATACGAGTCTGATACAGGCATGCTCGCATCACGGTATCCCGGCAGCACGGCACGCGCTGTCTACCTTGATACGAAAACCCCCAACCTCGGCGGTCTCTATGAGAACGTGGTCGCGCAGGAGCTTGTCGCCCTTGGAACTGATGCATGGTACTTCCAGACACGCGAGGTCGGCGAAGTTGACTTTGTGATCGAAGGCACCCGCGGGCACGTTGTCCCAATCGAGGTCAAATCGGGCAAGAAGGTTCGAGCCCATGCGGCCCTCGACCGTCTGATGAGCGTGAGCGAGTACAAAATCCCCGAGGCCGTTGTGCTAAGTCACGAGAACCTCAGCAAAGAGGGCAAGGTCCTGTACGTTCCAATCTATATGACATTCTGCCTCGATGAGTTTATGGAAAAGGACGACCCCAACAACGATTTCTCGTTTGCACCCATATCCCTCTAGGCCATCTGGGTCCGCAACCAGGTCCCCCTCTATGCCCAAAGCAGCGCGTGGTTTCGCGGCAAAGCCGCGAAACAGCGACCGGGACAAGGCACCCCACCAACCACGTCCTTCATCAGCCCACACAATCTGAGGACGTAGTCGTAGCAGGATCTGAGGGCTAACCTTCGCGGACACTCCGCAGGACGAAAGAACCCCCGCCGCACGTAGTGCGCAGCGGGGGTTCTTTCATGTCCGAGGACGTCCGCGAAGGTTAGCCCTCAGATCCTGCGGTGGGAGACCTAGGCCTCGTTGTACACCGTCTTGAGCTTCAACAGGTGAGCGTAGCGGTCCATAGCGGCCTGCTCGTTCTCCTTGAAGAGCTCCTCGGCGCGCTCGGGGAAGGAACGCGTCAGCGAAGCGTAACGGGCCTCGTTCATCAGGAACTCCTGATAACCGCCCGCGGGCTCCTTGGAATCGAGTGAGAACTTCTTGCCGGCAGCAGCCTCGGGGTTGAAGCGGAAGAGGTTCCAGTAACCGCACTCGACAGCCTTCTTCATCTCGGCCTGGCAGTTCTGCATGCCGCCCTTCTTGATGGAGTGCATCTCGCAGGGGCTGTAGCCGATGATGAGGGACGGGCCGTCGTAGGCCTCGGCCTCGTGGATGGCCTTGAGGGTCTGAGCCGGGTTGGCGCCCATGGCAACCTGTGCCACGTAGACGTAGCCGTAGCTCATGGCAATCTCGGCCAGAGACTTCTTCTTGGTCACCTTACCGGCGGCGGCGAACTGAGCGACCTGGCCCAAGTTCGAGGCCTTGGAGGCCTGACCACCGGTGTTGGAGTAAACCTCGGTGTCGAAGACGAAGACGTTGACGTTGTGGCCGGAAGCCAGGACGTGGTCCAGGCCACCGAAGCCGATGTCGTAGGCCCAGCCGTCGCCGCCGAAGATCCAGAAGGACTTCTTGGTGAGGTAAGCCTTGTCGGCGAGGATCGCCTTGGAAGCGTCGCAGCCGCACTTCTCGAGCTCGGCAACGTAGGCAGCGGCAGCGGTCTTGGAGGCCTCGGCGTCGTTGACGGAGTCGATCCAAGCCTGGCCGGCGGCCTTGAGCTCATCGGACGGACCATCGGCAGCGATGATGTCCTGGGTAGCGGCGATCAGCTTGTGCTGAACGGCCTCATAGCCAACGGCCATGCCCAGGCCGTGCTCGGCATTGTCCTCGAACAGGGAGTTGTTCCACGCCGGGCCGTGACCGTCCTTGTCCTTGCAGTAAGGAGCGGTGGCAGCGGGGTTGCCCCAAATGGAGGAGCAGCCGGTGGCGTTGGAAATGAACATGCGGTCGCCGGCGACCTGGGTCACCAGACGTGCATAGGCGGTCTCGGCGCAGCCGGCGCAGGAGCCGGAGAACTCCAGGTAGGGCTGCTTAAACTGGCTGCCCTTGACGTTGGCCGCGATGAGCTCCTTCTTCTCGGAGACGTTCTCGACCATGTAGTCCCAAACGGGCTGCTGGTCCATCTCCTGCTCGGTGGGAACCATCTCGAGGGCGCCCTTGGGGCAAACCTTGACGCAGTTGGTGCAACCCATGCAGTCGAGCGGGGACACAGCCATGGTGAACTTCATGCCCTTGGCCTTGGGGCCCATGGCGTCGAGCGTGCGGGTAGCCTCGGGCGCGGCGGCAGCCTCGTCCTCGGTCATCGCAAACGGACGGATGGTGGCATGCGGGCACACGTAGGCGCACTGGTTGCACTGGATGCACTTGGTCTCGTCCCAGTGGGGAACGACCACGGCGACGCCGCGCTTCTCGTATGCGGAGGCGCCCAGCTCAAACTGGCCGTCGGCGCAATCGACGAAGGCGGAAACAGGCAGGCTGTCGCCGTCCATGCGATCGATGGGCTCGAGCAGGTTCTTGACCTGCTGGGCGATAGCGGACTTGGTCTCCTCGGAGAGCTCGACGGGAGCGGCATCCTCGGCGGTAGCCCAGTCGGCCGGAACCTCGAACTTACGGAAGGCGGTAGCGCCGGCATCGATGGCCTTGTGGTTGGCGTCGACGATAGCCTGGCCCTTCTTCATGTAGGACTTGGTAGCCGCGTCCTTCATGTACTGCAGGGCGTTCTCGGCGGGCAGGACCTTGGCCAGCGCGAAGAAGGCGGACTGGAGCACCGTGTTGGTGCGCTTGCCCATGCCGACCTTGGCCGCCAGGTCGATAGCGTCGATCAGGTAGACGTTGACGTTGTTGTTCGCGATGTAGCGCTTGGCCACGGCGGGCATGTGCTCGGCGAACTCCTCGTCGCTCCACTGGCAGTTGACCAGGAAGGTGCCGCCCGGCTTGACGTCGCGGACCATCTTGAAGCCCTTAACGATGTAGCTGGGGTTGTGGCAAGCGACAAAGTCGGCCTTGGTCACGTAGTACGGCGAGCGGATCGGGGAATCACCAAAGCGCAGGTGCGAGACAGTGACGCCGCCGGTCTTCTTGGAGTCGTACTGGAAGTAGGCCTGGACGTACTTGTCGGTGTGGTCGCCGATGATCTTGATCGAGTTCTTGTTGGCGCCGACGGTACCGTCGCCACCCAGACCCCAGAACTTGCACTCGATGGTGCCGGGGGCTGCGGTGTTGGGCGCATCCTCGGCCTCGGGCAGGCTCAGGTTGGTCACGTCATCGACAATGCCGATGGTGAACTCGCGCTTGGGCTCGTCCTTCTTGAGCTCCTCGAAGACAGCGAACGCGGACGCGGGAGGCGTGTCCTTGCTGCCCAGGCCATAACGGCCGCCGACGACCTTGATGCCCGTCTTGCCGGCCTCGTAGAGAGCGGAGACGACGTCCTGGTAGAGCGGCTCGCCGATGGAACCCGGCTCCTTGGTACGGTCCATGACGGCGATCTTCTGGACGGTCTCGGGGAGAACGTCCACAAAGTGCTTGATGGAGAACGGGCGGAACAGGCGAACCTTGACCAGGCCGACCTTCTCGCCGTGAGCGTTGAGGTAGTCGATGACTTCCTCGAGCACGTCGCAGAAGGAGCCCATGCACACGACGACGCGATCAGCATCGGGAGCGCCGTAGTAGTTGAACAGGCCGTAATCGGTGCCGAGCTTCTCGTTGATCTTCTTCATGTAGCCCTCGACGACGGCGGGAAGCTCGTCGTAGACCTTGTTGCAGGCCTCACGGTTCTGGAAGAAGATATCGCCGTTCTCGTGGCTGCCGCGGGTGTGCGGGTGCTCAGGGTTGAGCGCGTGGTCGCGGAAAGCCTGGACGGCGTCCATGTCGCACATCTCGGCCAGATCCTTGTAGTCCCACATGGCGACCTTCTGGATCTCGTGGCTGGTGCGGAAGCCGTCGAAGAAGTTAAGGAACGGGGTCTTACCCTCGATGGCGGCAAGGTGAGCCACCGGCGAGAGGTCCATGACCTCCTGGACGTTGCCCTCGGCGAGCATGGCGAAACCGGTCTGGCGGCAGGCCATGACGTCGGAGTGATCGCCAAAGATGTTCAGGGCGTGGGAAGCGACGCAACGCGCGGAGACGTGGAAGACGCCCGGGAGCTGCTCGCCCGCGATCTTGTACATGTTCGGGATCATCAGGAGCAGACCCTGAGAAGCCGTGTAGGTGGTGGTCAGAGCACCGGCGCCCAGCGAACCGTGAACGGTACCGGCTGCACCTGCCTCGGACTCCATCTCGACGACCTTGACCGGGGTGCCGAAGATATTCTTGCGACCCTGGGCCGCCCACTGGTCGACATGGTCGGCCATCGGGCTGGACGGCGTAATGGGATAGATTCCCGCTACCTCGGTGTACGCATACGAAACATATGCGGCCGCCTCGTTGCCGTCCATAGACTTAAACTTACGCGCCATATACCCCTCTCCTCTCATATAGGTATACAGGCCCCGGCGATCGCCGGGATGTTGGCGTGATGGGATTTTCGCTGTTGCTTCCAATCATCTGGCAGGCAGGCTCAGCAGCAGGTACATGGCGTGGAGAGAAGGCATGCCGAGGCGAGGAGGGCTGCACGCGCTCCACAAGCCCAGCTACCCGTCTTGCACATGACCGAGCGCCGCAAAGGCCGCATGCCGGATGCTCCCGGGCACGCCCCGGCGATGGGAAGCGCCCGCAACGGAAATCCGCATGCGGGTTTATTGTACCCCGCCGTCAAGTGTAATTTCGGCAAATATAGGCGGGCGGTAAAGGTTTACCTTGGGTGACCATCAAGGGCAAAATTGATCCTTCCGTCACCGAGGGACCAAATGGCAGCTGCGGTGAAATAGGAACTGTTTTTGCCGGCCGTAGCCTTAAACAGCCCCTATTTCACCGCAACTTATTTAGGAGATGAGTCAGAGGGCGCCGAGGAGGATGGCGTAGGTTGTGGATTCTCCGAGCTTGAGCTCGTCACCGGGGTTGAGCTGGGCGGAGCGGCCGGGCTCGACCTGGGTGCAGACGTTCGTCGCGTCGTTTACCACCACGGTTCCGTTGGTGGACGACAGGTCCTCAACGTACCAGACATTTTGGTCATCGCACCACACGTGGGCATGGCGAGCCGAAACGTCATCGCCCACATCGGTGATGCCGCCCTCCCCCGTTGCCAGCGCGCCGATCTCGACGCCTTCCTCACTCGGCTGAATCCAGCGCGGGACGCTCACCGCGTAGCCGTTTTGCACGCGCAGCAGTCCCAGCGGATGCGCCGGCGCGACCTCGTGCTCGCCCGACTTGGAACCAAGGCGGGCGTGAGAGCAAACGGCATAGGGAACGAATCTTGCGGATGTACTCCTCGACGTCAGGCAGGTAAGCCCCACGAAGTCACCGGGGAGGCCCAAGCGGCCCGGCACCACTTCCAGATTCTGACCAGGGCGAGTCGTTCGCCGGTGGCTGAAGGCTCGCTCCCACCCAAAAGGGGAGATTCGCGTTGTTCCCCAATCGCTCTCGCATCTTTCATTTTGCTCGAGGTGGGCTATAAAAACTTTCCTGGTGAAAGGCGGCGATTGGTTTCCTTTCTTTCTAGAGGAGCGCGCCTGTAATCTGTTTTCATCCTAAATCAAGTTGAGATCGGACCTTCCAGAGGCAAGTCGACTCAAACTGCGAGGCTCCATGTTGGAATAAAGAGCGCTGTCGAAGTGCCAACAACACAAAGCTTGCCAGTCTCAAATAGAACCTTTTGGGAGTCCGATTGGGCCGCACACCGAATCCCCGCTGGTGGTTTTTTATAGCTGCGTAACAATAAACAAGGTTAGTGCCAGTCCAGCATGAAATTGAGGAACGTATGCATTTTTTCTCAGTAAGTGATCGTCGTTACTGCTTCGATGAGGTCACTCGCAATTGCTTTCAGGTTGACCAAGCATCAGAAGATGCGCTTCGCATATTTGAAGCATCGGGAAGAACGGTCAACTCGAAGTTGCTAACAAAGTCACTTGCTGCGAAAGGCTACGACCAAACGACCATAGCAGAACTTGAAGACGACATTGATGAGTATCAACGATTGTCTGAGCGGACTTTCTTAACAAAAGACACGCCTCGAAAACTTAGATCCATCGAACTCCACGTTTCACATGCATGCAACCTTGGTTGTAGTTACTGTTTTGCCGGTAAAGGAGATTATGGAACGTCTCCTCTGCTGATGACAGACGAGATAGCCTTCAAGGCGGTCGACTACCTCGTCGCAAGTTCATCGGAAAACGAAACGCTTGCAATCGTCTTTTTTGGTGGGGAACCCATGATTAACGAGCCGCTGATATGGAAAACGGTCGACTATTCAAAAAGAATATACCCCAATAGAAACTTTACCTATTCTATTACGACCAACGGAACGCTTTTGAATGACACTGCTGTGAATTCTTTCAAGGAGCACGGGTTTTCTGTTCTGATTAGTCTCGATGGTACAGGATGCAAGCACGATGCATCGCGCCCGTACAAGACGGGAGGCGGCTCTTTCTCCGATATCGACAAAAACGTTCGTCGTTTTTCCGAGTCGTTCCCCTTCGGCGCAAGAGCGACCTTAACAAATAATAACTGTAACCTTGTTGAAGACTATCTTCAGTTTAAAGAGATGGGCTTCAGAAGGATTTACTTCTCGCCCGTGAGCTCATTCGATGAGAATATCAAACTCGACGAACACTCATTAAACAAAATCAGGGCGGGCCTAATAGATTTGGCGGATCAATATCTCAAACAGATTGATCAAGGGGAAAAGCCCTTGTTTAGAACATTGAAAACTGCAGTTGATTTGATTATGAGCAACAGGATCGCCTTTGTCGGATGCGGGGCTGGCAGGCGTTTTATTTCCGTGACTCCCGAAGGGGACGTATACCCCTGTCACAGGTTTGTCGGGATGATGCGATTCAAAATGGGCAACATCGTCACCGGAATTGACGAAACTAGGTATATTGAAAACTGGAGTCAGGGTGTCGAAAAAAGAATTGACTGTACGGACTGTTGGGCTCGGTCTTTCTGTGGTGGGGGCTGTAGCTGGGAGGCTGCAGACGAGCACGGCTACTTGCCCAAGAGTCTACACCCTGCATCATGTGAATATAGAAAAATGTGCTACGAGATGGCTTTTGACCTTATTTCCCGCCACTCATCTTCGCAGGAGAAAAATCAACGAGAAGCTACTGTATCGGAATAAGCGGTTCAGCGCATTGCTGTCACCATTGTGGAGGTGTTCGTTCTTCTGATTACCGTCTGCGAAGCTTATTGCTACGTTCGCCGAAACCATTCTAGAAATATGGTGAACTAGACATCTTGGTTTGTTATACACAATATTGAGGTTTTTCTGCACTCAAAGGGAGGTAGTCGTGAAGCATATTCATCCGATTAATCCAGGAAGTGGCGACGAGGCAGGCGTGAAGCCGATGTCTTTTGACTGCCTCTTGGGCATTACTGACATCTGTACTGTTTATGATAAAGCAGATGGCTGTGGTGCATACGATTACTGCGACTATGACATGGATGGCGGCAGCATCTGCGTTGTAGATCACTGTGGCATTGATCAAACGTAGTCTCTAATTGGATTAAGGTGAGGAGCTGTTATGAAGCATATCCATCCTGTTGGTTCAAATGAACATACTCCCGTTGAGCCTTGTTGTCTTGGAGTTGATATATGCAATTTTTACGACATCGCCGAGTGCCCTGTTGCGGATTGGTGCTATGTCGATAAAGAATCAAGCTGTGTTTTGCCAGCAGATTGGTGCGATCCAGTTGACGAGTAGTTTTTGTGTCTAGGAACTATTTGGTCCAATTCAAAATAAGATGGGGACAAATACCAAAATCTCGTGTCTGGGAGGAGTTATGCCATTATTGCAAGGTCTCGTTGGATTAACCTTTGTACTTGCTTTATATCTAGCACCTTTTTTATTGTTATTCTTCATTATCCGATTCTTTCTTCGGAAAAAATAGGAGTATCACGCAAACATTAGCGTAGCTTTCTTCCAATATGAGCCGAGCATTGGCAAGTGGAATAAGAAGCCCGACCGTTCGTCACATGAAAGTGATCGGACGGGCCTCTCAATTTAACCCGGGCCGCCACCCATAGCGGCTTTCCGGGCGTATTTTCGGTGCAAAGCAATCGTCAGTTTAATCCTATGCGTCGATACCGCATTTCATTTGTTCGGCTCGTATTCTACGGCCTTGTAACCCTCGCACTCTCCGGCAAACGGATTGAACACGAAGGCAGAGATGATGTGTGCGTGGACATCGAGGCTGCTGTAGGCAACATACTGGGGCATGGACCCCCGCTGCGCGTGGCATGCGGCCCGGCATATTCATTGCCGTCCAACCCCGTGTAGTTGCAGCAAAGGGTGGAACCTCAATGCTCAGCTCATGTTGTCCGTGGGACACGAGAATTGTAAGTACACTTTGGTGTGATTCTCACGATGATACTGAGCCACCTGGAATAAGATACGTCGCGACAACACTTCGCTTCACCTCTGTCTCGACAAGACAACGTAGACTAAAGTTTCCTTTAGTAAGAGAATGAGAACTATATCTGAAAGCGTTGCGATGGCGTGAAGGCACCGAGTCCGAACCGACTGAATGCTACGTGCATCTGCATCGCTTTTTTGTTATCTCTGTCAGTTGGGTAGCACTACACTTGTCAGCATTTACCCCGGTACATGCTGCCTAAATCCACTACCCCTTCTACCGCGCCGACCATCTCGTCATCGTGAGAGACAATGATGATCAGCTGGCTTTGCTTGTTGCGCTTAACATAGGCCGCAAGCTCGGCGCGGCTTACAGCGTCTAACCCAGTCGTGGGCTCGTCGAGTACCAAAACTGACGACTTGCGTGAAATCGCCGACCATAAGTACACTCGGCGCAGCTCACCGCCCGAAAGCGCGGAGCAACGTTTCCCGAGCAACTCCTTCACGCTGTTTTCCAGCGAAAGTAGGCCATCTACACCCCGGTGATAGGAAGAAAAGGGCGTGTCGAAATACTCTAACAGCTCTTTCACCGTTTCGTCCGGCGCGAAGCACGACTGTGGGCAGCACGATATCTCTCTCGCACGTATGTAATCCAAGTCGCATTCTTCGATTGGCACGCCGTTGTATTTTACTTTGCCTTTCGATGAGTATAGCCCGAGCATCAAGTAAAGAAGTGACGTCTTGCCTCTTCCGTTTTCCCCAACTATGCAATATGTACCAGGACCGGAAAACTTGAAAGAAAACCCGCCGAGGACCTCTCGGACAGATCCGTCTGGAAGGGCAACCGAGAATTCCAAATCAGATACCGAAATGTCATTTATTTCATCGAGTTTAGCTAAATCGGTCCGATTCCACCCCGATCTCTCCTTTTCTCTCGTCGCGATAGCCGTCCTATCCCATGATGCTTTGGCATCTTGATAGGATTTGAACAATGACATCATACTTTTCAAAGTCTTAAAGAGAACCGCGAAGTATGTACCGATGATAGTGTACTCGCCTATTGACATAGTTCCGTTAATGATTCGTACTCCGGAAACAACAAGTATCACCGCTTGAAACAACGCTGCGAAAAGACCATCGAGCGATGTCAGAGAATATGATAGCTTTCCGGAGCGCAAAACTTTGGGAAAATAGCTCTTAAACCCAGCGTCGAGCGCTTGTTCGCTCTTGCCGTACGAAGATGTCAGTTGAATGTTGAGAATCTGATTAAGCTGCGATGCAATTGCGGCGTAAAAGGCGCTGTCCGCCTCTTTCTTCTCATACGTGACCCTATACAAAAGTTTCCTCAACCCAGTAATTACACAGAAATACACGATGAGGAGAATGATGGAAAACACCGCGAGAGTTGAATCAATTGACCATATGATAAGCAATACGATGGGAATGGCTACAATGGACAGCGGCGCACTGATAAAATTCGCCAAAACGAAGGATGAGACCACGCTAGAGTCGGAAATAATCCGTTGCGTTGTATAGGCTGGATCGATGGTCCGACTCACCAAGTAATCGTCTCTTTCAAAACGCAAGACGGCCTCCCTGAGAAGATCAAAGGAAAGTCTCGTGGTTATGCGAATGGAAAGTGTTCCTGCAAAATAAGTAAAGAGGGTGGAGAAAACTCCTATTGACGCAACCAGGAGCGCGAAGAGTACGGCGTCTCTTTCGCTGCGGTTACCGAGAAGAAAATCTAAGAATTTCCCGTTCACGTATGGCATGGCATAGGAGAGAGCGGTTCCAATCACCGTGATAGCAATGAAGACGAAAGCCCCTTTTGCTCTGATGAACCTCGAGAGAACGCATCGAATCAAGGAAGGCCCCAATCTACCCGCCACAAAACATCAATCACTGATACCTTACACCTCAACACAACAGGAGCGAAGATTTGCCAATGAGACTGCTTTAAGATTGCCTTGGGCCAATACGATCTCAAGCTCTTCCTACAAGAGAGTCGGAATCGGACATCTCCTCCGACGAACCTGGCAATCGGGCGGTTGAAATATCTTTTTCAACCGCCCGATTGCCACAATAGATTTGAGCATCCGCCCACAAACGTCCG
>NZ_QSGK01000014.1:12021-41926 GCF_003468125.1 Collinsella sp. AM40-7AC
GCCCACAAACGTCCGCGTTTTATACCCATCAAATCCTTTGCCTTTTGTCGTCTAGACTAGAAAAATCGCTCGAAATAACGCAACCGGCCTGCTCGCTTGAAGAAACCTAAGCCCGTAACGTAGATGTGCAAACTTCCGAAACGCCTTGCGCGGCATAGTGCGTATAAACTTCGTCAACCGCCTCAGAAATATCTGAGTATCGCGCCGGGTCAAAATCATACGATGTCGCAGCTATACCCTGCACCCATTCGGAACGCGGATTAATTGAATAGCCACACAGCATCATCATACATGCATCTAGACCTGATTTCCCAAGTATCCGACGTATTGATGAGAGCATCGCGGGTCGCCCCCGCACCATCGTCGTCACCCCTATTAGCAGTATTTACCGTTTTTCTCTAAATGCGTATCGCCACCCTTAAGAATACGAAGTGTTTTATCCAGACCCGATTGTCCTCCATCTCAAACGAAGGGATAAGGAATCTCATCCGGAATCGGCAGTAACGGAGGATTCACAACGACAAGCGAAAAACATGAGTCATCTCTCAGAGGGGAGTAAAGGCTCCCCTCAAGCACCCTAGTTTCGTCATCCAAAGAGTTGATGGCAGTGTTTTTCTTACAAAGGTCGACAACAAAAGGGTTGATTTCTACAGATGTTACATCCATGCCACAGTTGGTAAGTATCAGGCCCTGTATTCTGGGGCCAGAACACAAATCGAGAGCCTTCCGTGCGCTCTGCGGTGTAAGGCGCCAATCTCAGCAAATCTGTCCCACAATACTGCGCTGAAGAACAACACGGAACCCCTGAGCCAAACTCCCCTATACCTTATTAAGGCTAAGACAGGCAAGTTCACGCACCCGGCATATTCCAGAATAACATCCTATTGTTTTAGATGCTCTACAAGCATGAACAGCCGCGAATCGGAAAGATCTTCTAGTTTCGCCCCGACTGACCGCCAAGGGCCAAAATGGCCTCTCCATCCCCAGGCGACCGGCTCTGGCGCGCCGAGGAGTGTCCCCAAGTGCCGGCAGAAAAGGAACGTCCTTAACTGCCGGCTAGAGGGCACCGAAGAGGATGGCATAGGTAGTGGATTCGCCGAGCTTGAGCTCGTCGCCGGGATTGAGCTGGGCGGAACGGCCGGGCTCGACCTGAATGCAAACGCGCGTGGCCCCGTTTACCACCACGGTTCCGTTGGTGGACGACAAGTCCTCGACGTGCCAGATATTTTGAGCATCGCACCAGATATGGGCATGGCGGGCCGAGACATCGTCGCCGACGTCGGTAATATCGCCCTCACCAGTGGCCAGCGCGCCAATCTCAACACCCTGCTCACTCGGCTGAATCCAGCGCGGGGCGCTCACGACAAAACTGTTTTGCACGCGCAGCAAGCCCAAAGGGTGCGCCGGGGCGGGTTCGCGTTCGCCCGCAGTCAGCGACATGCCAAGCGAACGCGGCGTGGATGTGCCTCCGCCGCAGGTCGCGTTCGCGTAGTCGATGGCATAGTTCACCGAGGACCGCACATCCGCCGAACAACCGACGGCGACAAACAGCACCAGCACGACCTCGGCGCGCTCGGCGGGCATGAGTTCCGCCGCCTGGGACAGGCGATCGAGCGCGTTGCGATAGAGATTCGTGTCCTGGTGGCACTCTTCGAGCGCGCGTACCATCGGTTCACCTGCAGGACCGCACACCATATTGATTACAGCCGTGGAGTCCATGGGATTGCGCTGGCGCAGGGCCAGTTGCGACATAATACGCGCAGCCGAGGTACCGTATTCGGCAAAGTAGCGCTGCTGAAGCGTGCCGACCGGCGCGCGAACGATAAAGCGGGAAACCCAAGAGCGATCGGCGGCTCGGCTCTGCGGGCTGCGGCCGTCGGCGAGCGGACGGGACGAAAGCACCAAGCCGCACAGCTCGATATGGCTCAGATGCGCTGCGCGCTTAAAGATGTCAAACATGGCCCCGCATGGGGTGAGCTCAACTTGAGATGCCATGACCTAGGCCTCCTTGGTCGTAGAAATAGAATCGGACGATACTTCGACAGGTCCGCCAAAAGTACGGACAGCTGCGGCTCCACCGGCAAGCGGAGTCGCCATCTGGGCTTTTGTGCGTCGCGGTGCCGAAACGGGAAGTTCAAAGGCAAAGCCCATCGCAAGCAAAAACCACGTAAGCGTATAGGTTGCAACCAGAGCGGCAACAAGGCCGCCCATCACGGCGCGTTGGGAAAATACGCTACATGCAGCCACAACCAGCACCGGAACCTCGCAGGCAGAAAGCGCAAGCACACCCTGCAGGAAGCCCGAGCGCCGATCGCGCGCAAGTGCCCCCGCGGCAACGCCGGCTATGCCTGGCAGCGCCAACGCCAGTGCGGCAATAATACCCGGTAGCGACCCAGACCACACGAGCGATCCCAAAGTCGCCGTCACGCGAGCGCCCGACGCCAGCAGCGCGGCCGAAACCACGACCACAGCCCAAACCACGCCACAGACGACCGTCGCGCCGACCATCAGCGCGCGACGAACCGCGCGGCCAGACGCATCCATGGGGCACGGCGTGAGCGGCTCGCCGCGGAGCGAACGACCGACATTTTGCGCATAGTGGTCACAAAACGCCGAGAGCGCCGCCTCGACCGCCGCCGGCTCGGGACGATCTTTTTGATGGCTGGACAGACAGGCCATCACCACGTCGAACAGCTGGGCATCGACAAACGCCAGCGCATCGCGTAGCTCCTCGGAATCCGGCTCAAGCCCCAGCTGCTGGGCCTGCTCGGCCGCAGCGAGCGCCACATCGGGCTCACGACGAAGCAGCTGAGTCAAATCGCAACCGGGCGCATGGGCACCAATGGGATAGTCGGGCAGCGTGTCCATCTTGAGACGGTAGGGGCTGGCGATGTCGCGCGTCTTTTTGCGCGAACCCGAGGTGCCCGAAGTGCTCGGCGCGGCTTCGTATGGCGCGGCGCCGGCAATGAGCTCGTAAACCGTGCTTGCTGCGGCATAGACGTCGATCGCCGGCGACATACGCAAAGCGCGCAGGTCGGGAATATCGTCGGTGAGCATCTCGGGCGGGGCATAGGCAACCGTCGCGCGACGCAGCGTGGCATAGCGCTCCGTAAACGACGCCTTGCCGCCGGTACCGGCCACGGCCGACGCAGGCTCAAGCGCCAGCGACGAGCCAAAGTCGATCAGGCACAGGTCAAAGGTGCCCTCGGCAAGCTGCCGGTCAAGCGGTAGACGCGCCGTACGCACCATAATATTAGCGGGCGAGATATCGCGATGGACAAAGCCCTCGCCCACCAGGCTCATACGGCAGAGCAGATCGAACAGGTCGCGACCCAGACGCGCCGCCACAAGCGGCGATAGGCGGCCGGCATCGTCCACGGCAAAGCGCGAGCGCAAGCGGGCGAGCGTCTCGCCCTCGACCCATTCCATGACAATTGCAGGCACACCGTCGACCTCGCCCCAGCCATAGAGGCGGGGAAAGCCCTTAAGGCCCGAAAGGGCGCGATGGCATTCGTATTCCTCGCGAAACGCCGCTTTGAACTTGGCGACCAGCGCCTCATGGGCGGCGGCATCGTCAAACTCATCGCACGTTGGCAAGATGAGCTGCTTGAGTGCCACGGCCTCGCCTTGGGCGTTGACGGCACGCGTCACGCGGCCGATACCGCCACGGCGCATGGTGGCATCGTCGGCAAACAGTATCGTAAAACGACGCAGATAGGCAGGCAGTTCGTCCTGACCGAGCGCAATGGCCGGCTCAAACCCGTCGACACGCGCCAGGCGCAGGCCGACCATGGGATCGCGACCGAGCGATTGTGGTGTGGTGGATGCAAGATCGGTCATCATAGGGCAAGCGCCGCCACGTTATTGTTGAAGTTACCGAGCGCGACGTCATCATCGCCGTAATGGCCGACCCATTGACATAGGTTGGTGTAACAGCCCCACAGATTGGCATACTGCTGATACCACTTTGACCGGGGCGAGAATGTCTGACGACCGAACTCGGCTCGAATGACAAACATCTCCCCGACCAGGCTGTCGCACGGCCTGGGATCTCCCGTAGAGTTATAGGTCGAGACCACGTCATTGGCACGAGAAACATAGCCGTCGAGCATGTTGTACTTGGTCACAAGCCAGCTGTGAATGCTCTCTTCCTCAGCAGCGGAAAGGCCACCGGAGTTTGCATCGTTGTCAGTGTTGCCGCCCGTCGAGCCGCCGTTTCCAGACCCTCCGGCAGAGGAACCCGACCCAGAGCCACCGCCCGAACTCGACGAATCCGAGCCGGAGCCAGAAGTATCCGAGCTACCGGGCTTTCCGGACTGCTGGGCGTCCTGCTCCTTCTGCTGCTCGACCTTATTCACCGTTGCCGCCACGCTATTGTTGGACAACCGATCGATGATCTTGGTGTTGGTGAGCACGATGGTTTTGCCATTGGCAAGCGTGACTTCGTTGTCCGGGGCCTCGGCGCCGTCCGCGTCGCCGGTGCCAAACACAATATGCGCGACCACACTTGCCCAAGCATATCCAGTCGTGGTCCCCAGGTCACTTTTGACCTCATGCCCCACGCGCGGTTCGCGTGCGGCATGTGCCTGCATCATGGACGGCACGGTCATGCCATAGGCAGAAACGCCAGCTATGACCAGCACCAGCGAGCAAGACAGCAGTGCGTACGCCCGCGGCGCCAAGCCCAGTCGGCGTCGCATGCGCACCGCGGCGCCGCGCTTTGTCTGAGTGCCACCGGGCCGCATGCGTTCTCCTCCAACAAAAACACGCCGCTCGGGAGCGGCGCATTCATTCGAATCCATATTTGAGTGTATCAGCGAACCCAAAAGGTTGCGCAACGAATGGGCAAATTAAGGATGCGAGTGGAAGCATCCATGCGATAAGCGGATACAAAGCATCTTTGTTGCACAACAAACTTACAGTCGCACGGGGAAATTATGGCTACCCCGTGCGTCGCGATGAAGACATACGGCAGGAGCAGGCTCGCCACCTAAATCGTGCGACGGGCCTCGATGGCGCGCCCAAGCGTAAGCTCGTCGGCATACTCCAGGTCGCCGCCCACGGGAAGGCCGCTCGCCAGACGCGATACCTCAACGCCCAGCGGCTTGATAGTGCGGGCCAGGTAGCTCGCCGTGGTCTCGCCCTCGATATTGGGGTTGGTGGCGATGATGACCTCGTGGATGTCCTCGTGGCCCAAGCGTGCCAGCAGCTCACGAATGTGCAACTGCTCGGGACCAATCTTGTCCATGGGACTGATCACGCCGCCCAATACGTGGTAGAGACCGTGGTAGCTGCCCGTGCGCTCAATCGCCTGGACATCGCGCGGCTCGCCCACCACGCAAATGCGAGTGGTATCGCGCATCGAATCCTGGCAGATGGAGCACTCGTCGGCCGTGGCGTAGTTAAAGCAGCGGCTGCAAAAGTGAACCTCCTGCTTAACCTCCAGGATAGCCTCGGCCAGGCGGCGCGCCTCCTCGGCATCGGCCTCGAGCAGGTAATAGGCGATGCGCTGGGCCGACTTGGGACCAATGCCCGGCAGACGGCCCAGCTCATCGAGCAATTTTTGCAGACTATGGTTGGCACTCATATATATGCGTGTCTTAGAACGGCATGCCCGGGATGTTGAGGCCGCCGGTGATGGCGCCCATCTGCTTGTTGGCGAGCTCGTTGACACCGCGGACGGCCTCGTTGACGGCAGCCATGATCATGTCCTGCAGCATATCGACGTCCTCGGGATCGAGGGCATCGGGGTCGATGGTGAGGTTGACGAGCTCCATCTCGCCGTTAACGGTCACCTTGACCATGCCGCCGCCGGCAGAGGCGTCGACGGTCTGGGACTTAAGGTTTTCCTGCGCGGCGGCAAGCTGCTCCTGCATCTTGCGAGCCTGCTTCATCATTTGCTGCATGTTCATACCGGCCATGATGGCTCCTTTACGTGCGGCCGCGCGACAAGCTGCAAGGGCAGCCGGAGCGCGACGGGACTTTCAAACTCAAAAATCGTACCACGGCGCGGGGCAAGCAAGCGGGGCGGACACGCTACCTCAGTCGATATACATGTCCTTGAGCGTGACGCACGCCCAAGATTATGCAAGGTCGAATTATGCAAGGTTGCATAATTATCTCAAGCTACATCTAGCAGAGCTGGAACCAGGCAGTTTATGCGTAGGGCTACAAGGCTACATGGCAAAATGCCGAGCCGCTGCTCGAGGCGGCACGCATGGCGGCTGGGTATAATTTGATTGTCATAGATGACGATTTGGAGGTGCCCTCGTGAATGTCCCAGCCGTACTCCAAAACATCCGCTCAAAACACCCCGTTGCATATGTGGTTCTCTATCTCTTTGTCGTCTGGGTATTACTGGTTATCATCACCCATGCCATAGCTTTTGGAGCAGAACTGCTGATAGCCAGCTCGGACCAGCCCGTCGTCAAATGGGAGACGACCGATGAATGCACCGACGGAACCCGAACCATTTACTACAACAGCCCGTCCCTCTACCAAGAGTTCAAGGTCAAGATAAAGGACTCCAAGATTGTCGATGCCGAACTGGGCTCTTTATTTACAATCGGAGCAACCGTCAACGCCGAGCAAGTCGAGTACACGGACAGCCATGCGACGTATCGTATCGACCTCAGCATCCTAGGCCGACCGTCACGCGCCTGTCTGCTCGAATGCGATATACGCGGCACCACGTTGCACATGTCCGAAATACAGATGCGCCCGGGCAAGGGGTTCTCTTCTTGAGCAGTATACCCGCCTGCGCAGCTACTCCACCGGCTTGAAGATGGTGGACTGGCCGAAGACGCTGCGGATGAGGGCTTTGGCCTCGTCCTCGGTCTGCGGGATGCTCGGGGCTGCACCCTGATGGCCGAAGGGGCCGCCCGCACCGGAGTTGGACTCCCAGGGAGCTGCAGGAGCGTCCTCCTCTTTGGGGGCAGTTGCAGCGGACTTGGGCGCGGACGCCGCACCCGGCACGTCGAACGGAGGCAGATCGTCCCCACCAGCATCGGCAACAAAACCGCCAACCATGGCATCGTCGTAGGGAACCTGCTCGGATTCCCATGGCGCAGACGGCGCGGCGGGCTGAGCCTTGGGAGCGGACGCGCGCTCGGGCGCTCGGGGCGCGGGCTCGGTCGGGAGCTTGCCCGTGGCAGGAGCGCCGGCGGGGTTGTCGGAGCGCAGCCAGGGGGCTTTGCCCAGGTCAGACGACTTGGGCGCGGGCGAGGCAGGCTTGGGCGCGGGTGTCGGAGCAGCCGGTTTGGCCATGACGGGCTTAGGCGCCGACGGGGTCGGCGCCGCTATCGGTGCTGCTTTTGGCTGCGTCGCGCTGGCGCTCGAGGATGCAGGGGCCGCCGAGGACACGGGTTGCGGGTCCGCAGATACCGCAGCCCGTGCAGATGGAGAATGCTCCTCATGTTGAGGAGCCGGCGTGCCACCCCCATCCAGGACATAGTCGACGGTACGACGACCGAAGACCGCACTGACTGTCGGCAGGACCACCGACTGCGTGTCGGCGCGTCCAAGCATCTTGATGGCAAAGGTCGAGCCCGCGGGGAACGAGACCGTGAGCCTGGAGCCGTCGTCAGCCGTGGCGCGGGCATTGAGCAAAAGCCCCGCGTAGGAAGCCTGACGCGCCTTGACACGCTCGACAACCTCGGCCCATTTGCGCTGCAGCTCTCCGGCATCCTCGACCGCGGGCGTCTCGGCAGTACCGGCGGCGGCAACCTGGGCGGCATTGTTGGACTGGGGCTTAGGTGCCGGAGCGGTGGCAGGCGCGGGAGCCGCAACGGGCTGAGGCGTCGGAGTCGGCGCAGGCTGAGGTGCAGGCGCTGCAGGCTTGGAAGCTGACACGGACGCAGAACGGGACGCAGGCTGGGCAGCCGGAACAGCAGCACCACGGTCCCAAGGCATACCGCCCTGGCGCGCGGACGTAGCAGCGGGGGCAGCGGATGCCGCCGGAGCGGCAGCACGAGCGCCCGAAATTAGCGTCGGCTGTTGGGCAGCAGCGGGTACGGATGCTGCAGGCGCGGCGGCCTGAGCAGCAGCCACGCTCGCCGGCACGGCGCCGTTGGCAACCATGGCCTCCAAGCGGGCCACGCGCTCGGCCAATGCCTCAATCGTTAAATCGGCCTCGGGACGTGCCAGGCGCGTGCAGGCGATCTCGAGCACCAGGCGCACGTCGCTCGCGCCCCTCATCTCCAGTGCGGCATCGTCGAGCACCGTCAGCACACGGGCCAGGCGGTCGGCAGGATGCTCGCCAAAGGCAGCGGCCTCGGCAGCAAGCGCCTCGGCCTGCTCGGAGCCGCCCTCAAACAGCTCGGCACGGGCACCGGCAACGCAGGCAACGTACACGTCACGCACATGCGCCACCAGGTCGCGCGTCAGCTCCAGCAGGTCGTTTCCTTCCTCGACCTGCGCACGGATCAGTCCATAGAGCTCGGCAACATCGCGATCGGCAATGGCGCGGGAAAACTCGCCCAGAATCTGGTCCGAAACCTCGCCTAAAAGCGAGCGGGCGTCGTCCGCATGCACAGAACCGTTGCCAAAGACGCTCAGCTGCTCCAGCGTGGACAACGCGTCGCGCATACCGCCCTTGGCATGGCGCGCCACGATAGCCAGCGCCTCATCGTCGTAATCGAAGCCCTCCTGCTCGCACACGTATGCCAGGCGACGCTCGATATCCTCGTTGCCGATGCGATGGAAATCGAAACGCTGGCAGCGCGAGAGGATGGTCTCCAGAATCTTTTGCGGGTCGGTGGTGCACAGCACAAAGATCACGTGTGCCGGCGGCTCCTCGAGCGTCTTGAGCAGCGCGTTGAACGCCGCCGTCGTGAGCATGTGGACCTCGTCGATGATATAGATCTTGTACTTGCCGCGCACCGGGGCAAAGTTGACGGAGTTGATGATTTCCTCGCGCACATTGTCCACGCCCGTGCGGGAGGCGGCATCGAGCTCGTAGACATCGGGGTGGTTACCCTCGGCAATGAGCTCGCACTCCTCGCAAGTACCGTCGGGCATGCAGCCGCTTGCACCCTCGGCGCGCGCCGCCTCGGCATTGCGGCACAGCAGCGCCTTGGCCAGAATGCGCGCCATGGTGGTCTTGCCCGTGCCGCGCGGTCCGCAGAACAGGTAGGCGTGGGACAGGCGCCCCTCGGTGATGGCGTGCTCGA
Source organism: Collinsella sp. AM40-7AC (assembly GCF_003468125.1). Classification (NCBI taxonomy): domain Bacteria; kingdom Bacillati; phylum Actinomycetota; class Coriobacteriia; order Coriobacteriales; family Coriobacteriaceae; genus Collinsella; species Collinsella sp. AM40-7AC. Next base: position 21,192 of record NZ_QSGK01000014.1, read on the forward strand.
GCGTCGAGACGATATGCTGCTGGCCCACCACGGAGTCAAAGGTGAGCGGGCGATACTTTCGGTACAACGATTCCATGGGTGCTCCCCCGGGTATACTGAGTCTTGTTGCCGCGGCGGCCATGCGGTCGCACGGCATACTGCATTCCATAATAACCCGTACGGCGAGCCCGCCGCGATAGGAGTCCAAAGAGCATGGCAGACGCAGAGAGCAACCTCGTTCCCTCCGAAGCAGCCGACCAGGTCGAGGTCGCGCTCGAGGAGCAGGCCGCAGCCGACGACGGCATCCTGTACCTCAACGAGTACCAATACGAAAACGACCTCGTCACCGACTTCGCCCGCCTGGTCGCCTCGCCCAGGCGTCGCGGCTCGCTGTATGTCGCCGCGGCAATTGCCGCGCTCATCGGCATCGGCATGCTGGTGGCCGGCGGCAACTGGATCAAGTTTGGCGTCGTCTTGATCGTATTCGGCGCCTTTTTGGCCTGGTGGAGCAAAAACCTGCACCACACCCTCGCCCGCGACTTTATCGACGCCGTTGAGGCCGACGAGTCCATGGGTGGCCGCTATCGCCGCGTCGCCGCCAACGAGGACGGCCTGATGGTTTGGGGCACGAGCGGCAAGTCGCAGTTCTTCCCGTTTGAAAAGCTCGACCACGTGCTCGACGGCGAGCGCATCTTTGTGGCCATGTTCGCCGACCAGGGCGTGACGATCCCCAAGGACACCTTTGTTCGCGGCGATGCCGAGCAGTTTGGCGCCTTCCTTAAGGCGCGCATCAACAAAAAACTCCGCATCGAGACCAAACGCAAGAAGATGAAGGCAGAAAAGGCCGCTGCCGAAGCAAAACAGGCCGACAAGCCCCAGGACAACAAGGGCAAGCAGCGCAAGCAGAAGAAGAACAAGAAGAAGCGGTAATCCGGCCGACACCGAAGGTGCCTCGTCCCGCGCCCGATTCCGAGTCGGAGCGCCTGAAATCGGGCGCGGGTACCGCCGATGGACCCATTTTGCCTAACTCTCGAGCTACTTCACTTCAAACCTTAAGAGCCTTCTCTCTGGCAGATCGGTCATCTTCATCGTATAAGTCCCAGGAAAAGCCTTCTCAAAACGGACGGTCTCGTAACCTTCGAAATAGTCGTTGGTGTTTTGCATCATGAATGGGACAAGCAACTCGTTCTCCGCCCCAACCTGTACAGCAAACGCAGCAGAACCGCCCAGAGCCGGCATTGCCTGCGTTATCAGATCGGTATTGACCACAAAGTCATAGTTTGGCGCAGACTCCGGCACCAAATGCCAAACATACGTTTTGATTCCGCCTTCGACATTGTCCTTATTCCTGACACGCATCTTTACGGCGATAACACACGTGATGTCGGCGTCCTTCAATTTCGTTTTCGTATCCACGATGCCATATTTTGAATAATCATCATGCGCACGCTTGAGATACTCGCGCGGCGTGAGCAGCTCTGCCCCGTCTATGCAAAACGAATACCCGTCAGTCGCCACATCCTTCGACCCCAGAAACGCCCCATCCATCGAGAGCCATTCGCCCTCCGCATAATATTTCTCAGGAATGACCGTCCGGTTCCCGTTAACGACGCTCGCCCTCATGCCCGCAAGGCCAGTAACAGCACAGCCGAAAAGCGCAAGCGCCGACCTTCTTGTCCACAGGGTCTTCTTCATCGCGCTCACGACCTTTCCCGAACTTTCACAACGGCACCGTCGCGCATGCAGTAAACCCGATCGGCCAGCTCCTCGAGCACCTCTCCGTCATGGCTGGACAGAATAACCTCGCGACCCGTTGATGCCGCCATCGCCACAACGCGCTTGAGCATTTCCACGCCCGCTTCGTCGAGGGCATTTGTTGGCTCATCGAGAACAAGCAGCTTCGGCTTTTCCATAATTGCCGCAGCTATCCCCAGACGCTGCTTCATCCCAAGCGAGTATGCTCGGAACTTCTTTTTTTCGTCTGCATCGAGCCCCACGAGCCGCAGGGCAGAGCGAATGTCCTCGCGGGTTGCAACGCCCTTGATCTGAGCAATGAGCTCCAGATTGTCGTAACCAGACAGATAGCCCAGAAAGGAAGGCGCCTCGATCAACATCCCCAGACTCGGCGGGAAAGAGATGTCCGCCCCAAGCCTTTGGCCATCGATAGAGATTTCGCCTTCGGTAGGCTTGATCAATCCGCAGACCGCTCGCATAAGCATGGTCTTACCCGAACCGTTTATCCCCTGAAGACCGACCACAGTCCCAGGGTCAACCTCGATGGACACGTTGCGCAGAACATCGTTTTTGCCCATGCGCTTCGATACGTCCCTAACGATCACGCTCATATCTTGTCCCCCTTTTCTATAAGGTCGGCCCTTCGAAACCACAGTCCGCCCAACGATAGGCATAACGACATAATCACAATTGAAAACAAGCCACTCGAGCCCGCCGCGATTCCATCTTTGACAATTCCGCCCCAGCGCAACAGCATCAAGGCGTTACCCAATAGCGCCCAATGCCGTGCATATGCCGAGCAGATCAGGTAGCTCATTAAAACCACAAACGAGACCGACGGCCCAAGTACAAAGCCAATCACTGCCTGCGCAAACGCAAGCGCCTCGAAAGCAAAAAAGAGACCTGTGAAAAACGGCAGCGCATCCGCCTCGCCAGCTTTGAGAAACCACGGCGCCAAATTAGCCAGCTGAAGCGACTCACCATGAATGACCGCGCTGAACGAGGCGCTCACCATCAAGCTCCAAATCACAACAGAGCAAACCACCACGAGCAGCGAAAATGCCGTTACCGCCGCCACCAAGATAAAACGCGAGACCCACCAAAGGGTTCTTGACCGGCATCGAACAAGCGCTTGCAAACCAAACCCGTGCAACGATTCGGTCGGATAATCGAGTGTTGTATAGAGAATAAGCAGAATGACAAATAGCCATCCTAACGGAGGCACAAACATGAGCCCGGGCCTAGGCTCAAACGGAGCGGATCCGGCAAACACGAGCGCGAGATTATCAGCAAACCCCAAGGCATTCGTCCGAACCCCATACACAGAAGACAAGCCGTAGGCGTACACCAAGTTCGCAACGGTCACTGCCGCAATCGCAATAAAAGTAAGGATGTTCTTCTTCAAAACGGTCCTCAGGTCCGCGGCGACCAGCCTAAACAGCATCAGACCACCTCGCGTCTTTTTAAGAATCTCGCGAAAATCAAAGAAAAGACGAACAGCAAAATGATTTCTGCAAACCCTGCTCGAATGTCGGGCCAGTTATTTAGTGATTCCGACCTGATGCTGTTAAGAATGTTGCAGTTAAAGCCGACGCATGAAAGGACGCTAAAAATCCAGTCGTTAACAAAGTGCCATGCAACCATAATCAGATATGGAACGACCATCGCCTTGATTCTGCTGCGAAACACAACCGACAGACCGGTCACGGCCATGGATAGAGCCCCCAGCGTCACCGCATCGAACAGTGTATAAACCAGCACGTACAACAGAGGCCGGGAATAAAACAGGCCAGAAAAATAGCTATGCAGATAGAGCCCGACGTAAGTCGATTCGTCGACCCGGGGAGGATACGCGGGAAACAGCATTGAGACAATCAGGAAGTTCACGAGTAGCGGAATAGCCGTGACCGCAAACGCAGAGAGGAAAGCAGACAGCATCTTCACGTTCACGTATGCATTTCTAGAAACACGTGTGCAGATCTGCGCCTCGTAACCGCTCAAACGCTCGGACAGGCATGACCACGACCCGGCCAGCATGGCAAGCAACGGCAGCGCATAGAAAAACACTGATGCCGATAGCGGTGCATTTGCACTCACAACGATCCAGTTACCAAAGCTACTTTCACGCGTTTGGCCGAGGTATGCCTGGGCTTGCAAACCAACGCCATAGCCAAGCGATAACAGCTGCTTGCGCTCAGTCTCGAGCGTCCACCATGCCTCAATGGCAGCCGCCATCGAAATTGCAGTTGCAACCATAAGGGTCAACGCAAATATAGGATTGCCAAATATCTTGGATAACTCGTGCCGTAATAGATTTCCATTCAAGCGACATCACCCTCCTATTGGCCAGGCCGAGCAGCAACGCTCGACCCGGCCCTAATCACAAGCGGTTAATGATGCGTCGGCGCACGGCAACCTTTGCATGAATAGAGAATGATGTCTGTAAACACCCGCTATTGAGTTAATCGCTCAGGCGTTTACACGTTATCTACCTGCGATAACAATGAAACAAGCTCCGCTTTATTCTTGATCCTCAACTGGCGGTAAGATGCAGACCGCAGTGCTTGCACCGTAGATGCAGCGTAACCGACGTCCTCCGCAATAGCCTTTGTCGTTGCGCCCTCTGCCGTCATCAGCAAGATTTGCGACTGAACATCGGAAAGGGAGCGCGACGTAAGCAGAGCCAGCTGGCGCACGCGGGCCGTTTCGGTGGACCCGTTCGCGCGGTACTCCAAGACAGCCTTCTCGTCCTCAACCGAGCGGGTGAGCGCGATGTGCGTGACTAACATGGGCGCAGACCAGCAGACGATCACCGTTGCCACGACGACATTGACAGCCGAACTATGCCCCAACAACGACGCGAGGAACAACGGCTCGTAAACCGTCAGATCCTGCGCCATATTGAGCAAGACGACCCAAACAGGAGCCGTCGCCCCGAAGCAAAGCATCCATATCCCAAGCATTTTGCGCTGCGGACAGCTTCGCAGCACCTTATATGTGAGCAACATCCCCATCAGCACCGCAAGCCCGTGGATTCGCCCCCTAGCGGCCGCATAGATTAAGGCAACCATGCCCATTGACACCAACGGCACGATAGACCGGGTACGAGCACGCACCTTAAACGGACGCAGCTCAACGGCGAGCGAAGCCATAGACGCCACGCCGCAAACCAGGACTGGCACGGCCATCAACGGATCGCGTATGCACCTCCATGCCGCGATATAGATAAAAGACCATTCCACAGCAGATAGCATCGCCCATACGTACGGGCTTCCGAGCCAAATCGCTTCACCTGCTCTATCCAGCGCAGCGCCACGATTCGCTTTTCCGCCCGCGTAGCATAGCGACAGAAGCAGTCCGAGGCCCAATGCGTAGCTTAAGAGGGAAAAGGCGACAGCCCGCGAAACACCGGACCCCCAATCGCTATCCGCCATTACCAAGGGCCCCGCCGCAAGGAGGATAAAAAATAATGTGAGCAGGTATCGAAACAGCCGGCGCGTTCGAGCTGATGCCGCCATATCGTCAGCATGCCGCTGCGGCAGCTCATGCCCTACAGTATCGCCCTCACCCGCAAACAACGCCACGAGCTCGCGTGAGCCCGCAACCGATGCCTTCCCGTATGCTCGGTGAAGCGTTGTTCTCACCGTCGATGGCTTCGTATCCGTCTCCTTGGCAATTTCCGCCGGCGTTTTCCCTTTGAGCAGCAGTCGAACAAACTGCTCTTCTCTAGGCGACAGGGCAGGGGAAAACACCCCCGCATCGAATGTGTCGGACGCACAGGCGATATCCGAATTGTTGTCCCGTTTCCCCCTTAGCAACATGCATACGAAGGCAGCAGCGATAACGGACCCCATCGCCAGCAATGCAATGACCACGGCATCGCTTGCGAAGTATGCCGCCTCAACAGCCGGAACAAGGCCAATAGGGACTGCCACGAGCGCAGAACGGGCAAACACGTCGCGCCGCCCATGGCCAAAGGCACGAGGGCGGCAAAACAGCGGGGCCACAGTCAATGCGAGATAGACCAACGGAATTAAAAGCGCAAGGCCAATTGACGCAGCCGAAACAGAGGGTATCCCCCATGGCTCGGGGACAATTCTCCATGAAACTCGACAGCAAAACAGCAGGCAAGACATGACGGCTATTGTTTCTGTAAAAATCGCGTCCTGCGGGTGACGAGTTTCCCTTTCGTCAGTCCGTGTCGACCTCTGCGTCAAAGGAGAGTCCGCCGTGCCCCAAATAACATATGAGAGGAGCAGCGACCCAACAAAGCACGAGACACACGAAACGCCATGTAACAACCAAATCGGTGCAAACACGATTGGAATAGAGTCTCCGCGAGCATAGAAAGCCAGGTCGGCCCATTCGGGAACCGTTGCAATAACACCAAGAAAAACGCCGATGGCACCGAGATGCCTCGGCCTTCTCATTCCCCCCTTGCATAGCGCAGCACCATGAACAAACGCCGCGAGGCATGCGCCCAGGATAACGAGCCAGGGCATTGCACCTGACGCCAGGCCGATTGAAGATGAAAACCGGTGATAAGGGGTGACCGCCATTACGACAAGCGCAATGGCGCAGGCAGATGTAGCAGAACGGCGGGAAAAAAGCATATGGCCTCCATAGCGTGTCATTATATCGCCCGAGCCGCTCGTTTATCTCTGTTCCCACACCAGCCAGCATCAACGATTCAGGCGAACTCCAATCCGAACCAGAACACGGTCCAGCTTTTGTCCGCAGTCCCCGCTCCAAAGCGGGATGTGGTTTCCTTTTGGACGCCGGTTCGGAAAGCGCATCCCGTTCCAGGGCAATATTCTGGGATGCAGTTTCCGCAGCCCACCCCATTTGGAAGGCGCATCCCATTATTTGGCTGAAAACTGGGGTGCGCTTTCCGAACGAGCCGAAACGGCCCGAATCGATCGGACCACCTCATCCCCGTTTCCTCGCCATCTGCCCGAGCGTGCTACACTAGCAGCATCTATGCCACCGCGAACGGCTCGGCTCCGCGCCCGCCGCTCGCAAACGAACTTTAAACGCACGAGGGTTGGCCATGCCGCTTTTCTCGCAACATACCGCCCGGTTCTCGCCGGACGTTCCTTTGGAGGGCACCAGCTCTCGCGAGCTGCTCAAGCGGTACCAGCCGCTCGAGACACTTGCGACCGGCGGTTTTGGCTCCATCGAGATCTGCCGCGACACGCACCTGCGCCGCCGCGTCGCCATTAAACGCATCCCCCTTATCAACGGTGCCGGCATGCCCGCTAGCGACATCATGGATGTCCTGCGCGAGGCGCACACTGCCGCCATGCTTCAACATCCCAATATCGTGCAGGTCATCGACTTTACGCACGATACCGCCTATGCCTACCTGGTTATGGAATATGTCGACGGCATGTCGCTGGCCGAGTTTTTGCATCGCGTGGACGGCCATTCGCTCACCTTTGACGAGGCCGCGGCCATTGCTGATGCCCTGGGCCAGGCGCTCACCTTTGCCCATAGTAATGGCGTGCTCCACCTGGACATCAAGCCCGCCAACGTGCTCATCGACCACTCGGGCAATGTAAAGCTCACCGACTTTGGCATGGCGCGGCTGTCGTCTGCTGGCGGCTTTGGCGGCTCGCGCGGCGGCACCATCGGCTACATGCCACCCGAGCAGCTCGACATCGAGACCGGCACGGTTGACGAGCGCGCCGATGTCTTTGCCCTTGCCTGTGTGATCTACGAGGGCCTGTGCGGCAGCGCTCCCTTTATGGCCGCCACGCCCGGCGACTCGCTCGGCCGCATCATCGGCGGCGCCACCTACCCCAGCGAGCTCATCCCGCATTTTCCCCCGGGAGCCGAGGCTACGCTCATGAGCGCCCTCTCCCCCATGCCGCAAGACCGCCCCAACAGCATCGAGGCATTTTGCGACCAGCTGCTCGCCGGCTTGGGCAGCGTGCGCGAGGGTCGTCGCAGCTTGGAGCAAATGGTTGGCGAGCTTTCGGATGACGAGCGCGCGGCAGACGGTATCAAGCCATCGGCCTACGAGGACGACACCATCGAAGTCGACCCCGCACTCGGCTGGGCGGGCACGCGCTGGAGCCATGCGCGCGACTACACCATGCGCACTATCTCGGCGCTAACGTGCGGCATCTTTAGCTTTTTGCTGATGCAAACGGCCGGAGTCGCGGCGCTTCCCGGCCTGGTCATTGCAGCCATCGCGATCGGAGCGGCGGCTGGCCTGGCCCCCCAGATTGGCTCGGCCATCTCGGCTGTAGGCTTTTTGGTGCTCATGGCCAACGCCACCATGCAGGCACAGGGCATCCTGTCGATGCTGCCCGTCGCGGTGATCTTTGCCGCCGCCATGTCCGGTTGGTGGATCGCCTGGGGTCGCACCGAGGCTGCCGCGAGCGCCGCGCTCACCTGTGCACTCGCGCTTGGCTGTCTGACCGGCAATACCTTCCTGGCAGCTGGGGTCGCCGCCGGCGTCGCGTCATTTTGGCTCGGCCCGGCAAGCGCCGCCGCGGCAACGGGCATGGGCGCGCTTTTTGCCCGTCTGGCCACGGTCGCGCTTTCAGCCGGAGGCGTGCTGGGGCTCGGTAACGTTGCCGCAGCGCTGGGAGACCCGCTCCTTTGGGCTGCCTTTGTGCTGGTCGCGGCAACTGCCGCAGCGTCATCCGCGCTGCTCAATGCCCATGCCAAGCGCGCCGATCAGGGCTCAAACCTTGCCGCAATCGCTGCCATCGCTGTCACCGGCATCGGCTGCGCAGCGGCGTCCTGTCTTGCACACCATATGGAAATTGCCGGCCTTGCAGCCGCGGTCGTCGCCAAGGCGGCGGTTGCGGGAACCCTATCCTCTATAATCGTTGGGATATGCCTATATTTGCTCGGATACCAAAGAACCTATACGGAGAGTGATCTTTCGTGAACTTCCTGAACATCTTCGAGGACCACGTGGCCGGCATCTTCGGTGCCACCCGTGCCCCGTTCTCCTTTAAGAAGCTTGCCAAGCAGGCCGCTCGCGACATGGAGGATCAGACTCTGGTGATTAATGGCGTCAACACGGCGCCGGCACTCTATACCATCCTTATCGCCGCCGACGACGATCCCATGCTCGCCCCGTTCTACCCCGAGCTTTCGCGCGAGGTCCGCGAGTTTGTGAAGGCGCAGGCCGAAAAGCGCCGCTATGTCTTTGTCGGCGAGCCCCTCGTGCGCTTTATGATCGATCCGCAGCTGCGCGCCGGCAAGTTCTCGGTCTTTGCCGAGAACGTCGATGCCCCCACGCTCGGTCGCCTGTACGAGGAAGAGCGCGCCTATCAAAACGGCCTGGGCCAGAACAACTCCGCGGCAAGCCGTGCCGCCAGCGCCCCGCGCGCCGGCCAGCAGCAGTTTGCTGCCCCGCAGCAGCAGCGCCCCGCCGCCATGCCCCAGCAGCAGCCGACGCCTCGCGCCGCCGCTCCCGACCCGCTTGCCGTGGCAGATCCCTTCGCGCCTAGCGTCCCCGACCCCGCCGCTCCTATCCCGGTGCCGCAGACCGTCTCGCGCGACGCGCTTGCCGGCATGGGCGGAGCCGCCGCGACCGGTGCCGCCGTGGGCCTAGGCGCCGCAGCCGGCATCGCCTCCAACATGGCGAGCACTCGCGCCCCGCAGCGCCCGCTCGCCCAGCTCGTCGACGTCGTGAGCGGCGAGAGCCATAGCATCACCTCCGCACAGGTGACCATCGGTCGCGAGCGCTCAGTTTCTGACATTGCCCTGCGCGACCCCAACGTGTCGCGCCGCCACGCCCAGCTCACCTTTACGGGCTCGGATTGGTCGATCGAGGACCTCAATTCCACCAACGGCACGCTCGTCAACAACCGCCGCATTACACGCTGCCCGCTGCGCAACGGCGATTTGCTGACGTTTGGCCTGAGCACCTTTGAATTTAGGGGATAGTCGCTTATGAACATCGATATCGTCCTTTTTGCAGGCCGCATCGTCCTGGTCGCCCTGCTCTATATCTTCCTGTTCGCCGTCATGAAGACCGGCGTGGGACTCGTGCGCGGGCAGCGCCGCGACTCGGCTATCTGGACGATTGATGTGGACAAGGGTCCGCGCGGTATCCGCGGCATCCACGTAGACATGCTCGGCCCCGTCATCGTCGGTCGCTCGCCATCTTCGGACATCTGCATCAACGAACCGTTCGTCTCGGCCTCGCATGCGCGCTTTTCGCTGCAGGGCCCGGCGCTCATCATCGAGGACCTCAACTCGCTTAACGGCACGCTCGTCAACGGCCGCCAGCTCGTGGAGCCCGCGACGCTGCGTGAGGGCGACGAAGTCCAGATTGGCGACGTGGTCATGAAGGTGAACCGTCGATGATCGACGAGGAGAACAAGTCCGCAACTATGACCGAGGCACCGGCCGCCGCCACAGCTGCGCCGGCCCACGCCGCTCCGGCGGGCTCCGCGCCCGTGGAGCCCGAGGACACCGTGTTCTCCCTGCCTCTTTCGCATGTAACGCATGATATTTCGGATCTCGCCGATAACGAAGACGAAGAGGATGCCGTAGCGGCGCCCATCGGCGCACATGCTGCGGAACAGCCCACAGCGCCCGAAGCAACCCCGGCGCCGGCTCACTTTGCAGAGCCCGTCGCCGCGGCAATCAACGAGAGTGCTGCGGTGTTTGCGGCACCCGAGCCCGCCGCGCCGGCGTTTCCCATAGCCCCGGCATCCGAGGTTGCGCCCGCGTCTACGCCGGCGCCCAAGCCTATAGACGTCAGCCAGCAAGACGACGAGTCGACCGCCCGCGTGTCCGAGGAGCCCGACTCCCCGGACACCGGCGATTCCGAATCAAACGCCGAGACCGACACCATCTCTCCCGGTGACACAGCCGAAATCGACGTTGCCGCCGTTGAGGCCAAGCTCAAAGACCCCGGCTCGACCATGAGCTTTGAACCCCTAACCGAGGAGCGCATCGAGACCGACTCGACCTATGATGCCGGCACCACCACGCAACTCATGTGGGGCGCCCGCTCCGACGTTGGCTGCGTGCGCCCGCACAATGAGGATTCCTACCTGGTGCAGTCGCCGCTCTTTTGCGTATGCGACGGCATGGGCGGTCACGCTGCCGGCGAGGTGGCCTCTTCTATCGCTGTCGAGACCATCGCCAAGACAGCTCCTCAGTCTGCCGACGCCGCACGCCTGGCGGCAGCCGTCGAGGCCGCCAACGCCGCCGTAATCGAGGCTGCCCTGAATGGCCTGGGCAAGCCTGGCATGGGTTGCACAGCCACTTGCGCCTATATCGAAAACGACACGCTCGCCATCGCCCACGTGGGTGACTCTCGCGCCTACCTGCTCCACGAGGGCACGCTCATCCGCGTGACCCGCGACCACTCCTACGTGGAGGAGCTCGTGGACGCCGGCGAGATCACGGCAGATGAGGCTCGCGTCCACCCCAACCGTTCGGTCATCACCCGCGCGCTGGGCTCGGACCCCGCTATGTATGCCGACCACTTCACTCTGCATATCGAGGAAGGCGACCGTCTGATCCTGTGCTCCGACGGCCTTTCGAGCATGATTCCCGATAGCGATATCGAGAACATCGCCACGCAGTCCTCAACCGCGCAAATCTGCGTCGACAACCTAGTGGACGCGGCGCTTGCCGCCGGCGGCCACGACAACGTGACCGTAGTAGTCGTTGACCTGGTTGACGATGGCGTTATGCGCGAGGCGCAACGCGTGCGTCGCCGCAACGTCACCATCGGCGTCGTCTTAGGTCTCGTCTTGGTGCTGGCGGCTTCCATCTGGGCCTACACGGGTGTCACCGGCTCGTACTACCTGGGTACCTACCAGGGCAATGTCGCCGTCTGGCGCGGCCTGCCCGGCAAGCCACTCGGACTCAAGCTCCACTGGCTCGAAAGCGAAACCAGTATTAAGCTGTCCGACCTGCCCGAAGACACGCAAAACCGCCTCAAGGCGGGCATTCCGCAAACAAGTGTCGACGATGCGCAGGACACGATATCCAAGTACCGCCACCAGATCGACGAGGAGCAGACCCGCCAGGTGATTGACGCGCAAACGATTCGCGACAACACCAATCAGGGATCGACCTCCGAATCAGATTCCGAGAAAACCGCCGAACAGTCCGCCGAGGCCGAAGCCTCCGAAAAGAACTAGAAAGGGAGTGCCGCTTATGAGTCGCCGCAACACCGAGCTGCTCTTGCTCATCGCCTCGGCGTTCCCCGTCATCCTGCTGTATGCGATGTACGTGCTCACCGCGGGCGCCGCCATCTCCTTTGAGACGCTCGCCGTGCCGATCGGCCTCTTTGCCGCCTTCGCCGCGGCACATATCGCCGTGCGCATCTTGGCGCCCGGCGCCGACCCCGCCATCCTACCCATCGTATTTATACTTTCGGGCATCGGTATCACGTTCGTGACACGCCTCGCCCCCGCTCTCGCGATCTCACAGCTCATCATCCTGTTTGTCTCGGTGGCCCTGATGGTGGGAACGCTCGCACTGGTCAAAAACCTCGACGTGGTCATGCGCTACAAGTACACCTTTGGCATCATCGGCATCATCCTGCTGATGCTGCCCATCTTTATCGGCACCACGATCTCGGGCTCCAAGCTGTGGATCCGCATCGCGGGCTTTACCATCCAGCCTGGCGAGTTCGCCAAGGTCTTTATCGTGCTGTTCCTGGCCGGGTACCTGGCCGAGAACCGCGAGCTGCTCTCCATCTCCAACCGCAAGATCCTGGGCTTTAAGATCCCTCGCCTGCGACTGCTACTGCCGCTGTTTGCCGTGTGGGGTGTGTGCCTGCTCGTCGTCGTCTTCGAACGCGACCTGGGTTCGGCCGTGCTGTTCTACACCATCTTCTTGCTGATGCTCTACGTTGCCACGGGGCGCTTTTCGTACGTCATCATCGGCCTTGCGCTCTTAGCCGTTGGAGCTGTGGGCGCCTACAAGTTCCTGTCTCACGTTCAGGTGCGTTTCCAGGTTTGGGTCGATCCGTTTAAGGACGCCCAGGGCCAGGGCTACCAGATCGTCCAGTCGCTCTTCTCGCTTGCCGATGGCGGCCTGGTCGGTGTTGGCATCGGCAACGGCATGGCCAACAACATCCCCGTCGTCGAGTCCGACTTTATCTTCTCGGCTATCGGCGAGGAGATGGGCCTTTTGGGCGGCGGCGCCGTGCTCATCCTGTTTATGCTCTTTGCCGTGCGTGGCCTCACCACGGCTGCCCGCGCTAAATCCGACCTTGCCGCCTTTAGTGCCACGGGCCTTACGGCCGCCATCAGCTTCCAGGCCTTCTTGATCGTTGGCGGCGTAACCCGCCTGATCCCGCTGACCGGCGTCACCCTGCCCTTTATGAGCCAGGGCGGCTCCTCGCTGCTGGCGAGCTTTATCATCGTCGCGCTCCTGCTGCGCGCCGGTGACGAGGCGACCGGACGCGAGGCCGAGCTTACCGGCACCGGCACCATGGCCGCCATCACCGATGATCAGGTCGCATCTGCCGCCGCCCCGACGGGCACGCGCTTTTCCACCTCGTCTTCCTACGGCAGCGGCAGCCATTCCGTCGGCTCGCGCATGCGCCGTCGCCTGCTCGACACGCCTGAATCCGGTGTGCTCGGCCGCGTTGCGCTCGCCAACCGTCTAACCCGCGCGGTGCTCGCCTTTACGGCGCTGTTCGCCATCCTTATCGGCAACCTCACCTATGTCCAGGTCATCAAGGCCAAGGACTATCAGGACATGCCGACCAACAACCACACCATCGCCCGCTCCAAGTACATCCAGCGCGGTTCCATCATCACGTCCGACGGCGTGACGCTGGCCGAGTCGCTGCAGCAGGAGGACGGCACCTACGTACGCTCCTACCCCAACGGTAACCTGGCAGCGCACGTGGTTGGCTACGTGAGCCAGCAGTATGGCACCACCGCCATCGAGAGCGTCATGAACGACACGCTCACCGGTTCCAAGGATTACTCCAGCTGGAACAACGCCATCGCATCGCTCGCAGGTCAGACCCAGCCGGGCAACACCGCCAAGCTCACCATCGACTCGCGTATCCAGACGGCGGCCGAGCAGGCACTCAAGGGCTTTAAGGGCGCTGTAGTGGTCATCGACCCGCGTACCGGCGCGGTGCTCGCATGTGCCAGCTCGCCCACCTACGACAACACCAACATCGATGCCCTGCTGCAGACGGGCGGCGGCGAGGACGGCTCCATGTACAATCGCGCCATGGACGCGCTGTACACGCCGGGCTCAACGTTTAAGGTCGTTACGCTTTCCGCGGCACTCGAGACCGGTACTGCCAGCCTTACCAGCACCTACCAGGCGCCCGGCTCCATGGACATCGGCAACGCACCGGTCACCAACTATGCCAACGAGAGCTACGGCACCATCAGCCTGCAGCAGGCCTTTGCCGTGTCCTCCAACGTCGTCTTTGGCCAGGTGGCAAACGAAGTTGGCGCAAACACGCTCGTGCAGTTTGCCAACGCCTTTGGCTACGGCCAAAAACTCGGCCAGGACCTGACCTCCGCGGCCTCCATCATGGCCGACCCGTCGCTCATGACCGAGTGGGAGACCGCCTGGGCCGGCGCCGGCCAGCCTGTCGGCATGGACCACACGCCCGGCCCGCAGACCACCGTCATGCAAAACGCCGTGATTGCCGCCGCCATCGCTAACAGCGGCGTGGTCATGGACCCGTACTTTGTAGCCCAGGTACTCGCCCCGGACGGAACCGTGGTCAAGACCACGCAGTCCCGCTCGCTGGGTCAGGCCGTCAGCTCCACCACGGCCGACCAGGTCAAGCAGGCCATGCTTGCCGTCGTCCAGTCCGGCACCGGCACCGATGCCCAAATCCCCGGCGTCAAGGTCGCCGGCAAGACTGGCTCGGCCGAGACCGGCGGCACCAACGTCAACTCGATGTTCGTTGGCTTTGCACCTTACGATTCACCCACGGTCGCTATCTCGGTGGCCTTAGAGGATTACGACAAGCATGACGTCAAGGCCGCCAAGATCGCCGGCATCGTCCTGACCGCGGCGCTTGCCGCACAGGGAGCGTGATGCCCATGATCGAATCGGACACCCGAGGCGCGCCGCGGCCGAAGAGTTAGCGGCAACGCGCCACACGGTCCCAGCGGCCACATCGTAGGTACTACACACATCGTTGAGCGAATAGTTATGTTAGGAGCAGGAATGGAACAGAGGGTCCTCGGGGGAAGATACCTCCTCAAGGATAAGGTGGGAACAGGCGGCATGGCGACCGTCTACCGTGCACAGGACCAGGTCCTCGACCGCACGGTAGCCGTCAAGATCATGCTGCCACAGTATGCTGGCGACGCAACCTTCGCCGCACGCTTTAAGCAGGAGGCACAGGCAGCAGCCGGTCTCTCCTCCCCCTATATCGTGGGCGTCTACGATTGGGGCAAGGACGGCGACACCTATTACATCGTCATGGAGTACCTGCGCGGCACTGACCTTAAGAGCGGCATCAAGAGCCACGGCGCCCTCGACCCCAAGAAGGTCGCCCAGATCGGCTCGCAGATCAGCTCTGCGCTTTCGGTCGCCCACAAGCACGAGATCATCCACCGCGACATTAAGCCGCAGAACATCATGGTGCTGCCCGACGGCAACATCAAGGTAATGGACTTTGGCATCGCACGCGCCAAGAACAGCCACCTCACGCAAGACAACAACGTGCTGGGAACCGCCCACTACGTCAGCCCCGAGCAGACCCGCGGTCAGGACCTTGGCCCCACCTCGGATATCTACTCGCTGGGCGTCGTGATGTACGAGTGCGCCACCGGCCGCGTGCCCTTTGACGGTGATGACGCCATCTCGGTCGCACTCAAGCAGGTCAACGAACTGCCTATTCCGCCGAGCCAGATCAACTCCGGTGTCGACGCCGACCTTGAGCGCATCATCCTCAAGTGCATGGAGAAGGACCCGGCAAACCGCTTCCAGACCGCTGACGAGCTGCGTCAGGTGCTCAACAGCTACCTGTCGGGCCGTGCCGTCAACATCTCGGAGCCCACGCGTATCATCGGTGCCCCCAGTGAGCTGGGCGCCACCAAGACTCGCGAGCTTTCCGATCAGACGCGCGCCATGGTGCGTCCCGTCTCGGGCGTGAGCGGCCAGAATACCGCCCGTAGCTCGGTTTCGGGCTCCACCGGCTCCTACGAGGTCGAAAAGCCCAAATCCAACAAGAACAAGATCATCGCCGCTGTGGTGGCAGCTGTTGCCGTCATCGGCATCGTTGTGGCCTTTGCTACTGGGCTCTTTGGCGGCGAGCAGGTCCCCGTGCCCGACGTGCTGGGCAAGGACCAGCAGACTGCCGTCGAGCTGATCAAGGAAGCCGGCCTCGAGGTCGGCACCATCGACCAAAGCTACAACGACGATGTCGACGAGGGCAAAGTCGCCGAGCAGACGCCCAACGGCCACACCAAGAAGGCCAAGGGCACCAAGGTGAACCTGGTAATCTCCAAGGGCCCCAAGCCCTCCGAGAAGGTTGAGGTTCCCCGGCTTGTCGGCCTGACCAAGGACCAGGCAGAAGCCGCGCTGGCAAGCGTTGGTCTGAAGGGCAACGCCTCCGAGGAGGCCAACGAGGCCGATGAGGGCCAGGTCTTTGAACAGGGCACCGAAGCCGGTAAGGAAGTCGAGAAGGGCACGACCATCTCGTACAAGGTCTCGAGTGGCCCGGATACCACGTCCGTCCCCGACCTAACCGACATGACCGAGGCCCAGGCGCGCAACGCCCTCGATATGGCAGGCTTTGGCGTCGACGTGAGCTACCAGGAGAACGACTCGGTTACCGAGGGCACCGTGATCAGCTGGAACCCCAGCGGCAAGCAGAAGCCCGGCGCCACGATTACCGTCGTCATTGCCAAGAAGTCCGGCAAGGCCTCCGTCCCGGGCAACCTATACGGCAAGAGCATTTCCGCCGCCGTTACCGCGCTCAACAACGCCGGTTTCTATAACATTGGCTTCTGTGACCAGAACGGCAATCCCGTGAGCGGTAACGAGGATGCCACCGTTACGGGCGTCTCCCCCACCGGCAAGCAGTCCACCGACAGCACGATTACGCTGACGGTTGCACTTTCTGGCTCGGGTTCGGGTTCGGGTACGGGCGGCGATTCCGGTACGACCAACTAGTCGCCACCCAACCGCTCATTACGGCTCTCGCCGCAAACATATTCGCTCACAGGCGCCCGCTTGCTCCCCCAGCAAGCGGGCGCTTCATTTTTGATATGGCATTGAACCAGAAAAGCCCGGCACCGTGGCGGTACCGGGCTCGATATTCCTCTGGTGCCCCCGGGCGGATTCGAAAACTCCCCCCGCGGGGAAATAAGTGACGCGGGTGTCGACGGTCCGAATCCGACCTTTAGACCAGAAGAGCCCGGCACCGTAGCGGTACCGGACTCGATATTCCTCTGGTGCCCCCGGGCGGATTCGAACCGTCGACACCCGCTTTAGGAGAGCGGTGCTCTATCCCCTGAGCTACGGAGGCATGTCGTATTAGTGTAGCAGATTTGCGCCACCAACATGCAGCGCACAGCCGCTCTTCGAGATAGTCATCTGCGACGTTCTTTAATGACAAGTCGTTTAAGAACGTCCCTAATAACTACCCAACGACTAATTGCCTTTGTGGAAAAGGTTCTTGATGACGGAGGGGATGCTCTTGGCGCCCTTGGCCGTCACATCGATAAAGTCGGGCGAACGAACGAGCTTGTCCTCGTCAATGTACTTACGCACCGCGCGAAGCGTTTCCTTGTCATTGCGCGTCGAAAACGTAAAGTGGCCATTCTCTTTGGTAAAGATGGCGAAACGCGTAATCTTCTTGGTGCCGCGCAAAACCTCGGCGGCAATATAGTCGACCTCGTCCCACGGGATTTGGATATAATCCTCGGGATTACGCTCGTTATAGTACTCAAACGCCTTATTGCCCACCATCACGTTACCGTGACTGGTAAGCCCCATCAGGCAGGTTGCCGGCGTTGCCAAATCGACCGTGCTGTTCTGAGATTGCGCCATACGCGCCTCGCCCTCCAATAAAAACAATCGGACCGCATCCAGTGTACCCACCGGGTGCGGTCCGTTTCAATGGCTCAAAAGCCCTTGCCCAGCAACTCTCGGTCTTAAGCCGAAGCGTGCTTACATGAAGCCGCAGACGCGACCGATGATGCCGACGGCGAAGAGAGCCAGGATGATGACGATCGGGCTGACCTTCTTCTTGAGGAGCTTGCAGACCAGAAGGGTCAGGCACACGGCGGCAAGGCCGGGGATGAGCTGATCGAGGTTGGCCTGAAGCGTGGTGACCTTCACCGGGTCGAGCGCGTTGGCACCGACAGAGCTGTACATCGTCAATGCCTGCTTGATGCCCTCAGAACCGGCGGGCAGGTTGGCCCAGTCGATATAGGCGCCAGCGGACTGCGTGACCTTGGAGACGACCGGGGTGAAGGAGATGGACACCCAGCGCTCGACCAGGGCGCCGATGATGAACATACCCAGGATGGAAGCACCCTCGGTGACCTTGCCCATCAGACCGCCGGAGAGGTCCTTGGCGATGGAGGAGCCGACCTTGTAGCCAAACTCCTGCGTGTACCACAGGAAAGCGTAACGGATGATGTTCCACGCGAAGAAGAACAGCAGCGGACCGGCGATGCTGCCGGACAGGGCCAGGGAAGCGCCCAGTGCACCCAGAATCGGGCGAAGGGTGAACCAGAAGGCGGGGTCGCCGACGCCGGCGAGCGGGCCCATCATACCGACCTTGACGCCCTGAATGGCGACGTCGTCAATCGGAGCACCGTTGGCGCGCTCCTCCTCGAGGGCGAGGGTAACGCCAATGACGGGGGCGGAAACATAGGGGTGGGTGTTATAGAACTCCAGGTGGCGCTTAAGAGCGGCAATCTGGTCATCCTTGCTGGTGTAGAGCTTCTTGATCGCAGGGATCATTGCGAAGCACCAGCCGCCGTTCTGCATACGCTCGTAGTTCCACGAGCCCTGAAGGAACTGATGACGGAAGCAAACCTTCTTACGGTCAGCCTTGGTGAGCTGAATCTTGTTCTCTGCCATATGTATCACTCCCCTCCTACTCGTAATCGTTCAGAATGTCGCCGAGCGGGTCACCGGAGCCACCGCCCATGCCGCCACCCTGCTTGGCCAGATCCTTAAGGCCAAGGTAGATGAGGGCAAGGGAGATGCCGATGAGGCCAAGGGCGATCAGCGTGAGCTGAGGGATGGCAGCAAGGACAAAGCCGAGGATGAAGAACGGCCAGGTCTCCTTGGTGGCCATCATGTTGATGACCATGGCGTAACCGACGGAAGCGACCATGCCGCCGCCGACAGCCATGCCGCCGGACAGCCAATCGGGCATAGCGTTAAGCGCGTTGGTAACGGCCTCGGCCGGGATGATGCACAGAAGTACTGCCGGGATGGCGATACGAACACCCTGCATGAGGATGCCGGCGTACTGCCAACGCTCGATGCCGGCGAAGTCGCCCTTCTCGGCGCAGGCGTCCATGCCGTGAACCATAGCGGTAGCCAGGGTACGGCAGATCATGGTCAGGAACAGACCAGCGACCGACAGCGGGACGGCGACGGCGATGGCGGCGGTAACGGCCTTGGCCGAATCGGTGACGCCACCGTTGAGGGCGAGCACCATGATGATCGAAGAAGCGACCGAGGCCAGAGCGGCGTCAGGCGCGACGGCGGCGCCGACGTTAGCCCAGCCAAGGGCCATCATCTGGAGCGAACCGCCCAGGAGGATGCCCTCCTGAAGGTGACCGGTTACGAGACCGATAAGCGTGCATGCCACGAGCGGCTGATGGAACTGGAACTCATCCAGAATGCCTTCCATACCGGCAAGCAACGCGACAATCGCAACAAGCAGAATAGTGATTGCAGACATGTATCGGACCCTCCTTTACTATGCTTGAGCGGCCAGTTCGGCCTTTGCTTTCTTCAACATGGCGTCGAGATCCTCGGAGGAATCCGAAGGAACCTTGCGGACCTCGAACTTGACGCCCTTGGCCTTGAGAGCCTCGATGGTCTTGACGTCGTCATCGCCCATAGCGACAGCGTTAGTGACGACGACCTTGCCCTTGGAGTGGGCCATGGAACCGATGTTGGCTTCCTTGATGTCGACGCCGGCCTCGATGGCCCTGAGCAGATCCTGCGGGTTCTCGAACAGCAGCATCGCCTTGGTGTCGCCAAAGCGCGTGTCCTTGACGACCTCGGCCATCTTCTTGATGGGCACGACGTTGGCATGGACTCCCGGAGGGGCAGCCTGCTCGATCATGGTCTTGCGGAGCTCGTCGTGAGCAACGCCGTCGGAGACCACGATGATGCGGTTGGGGTTGATCTGCTTGGTCCACGTGGTGGCCACCTGACCATGCAGCAGGCGCGTGTCGATACGGACGTGGGCGATCTTGATGTGCCCGTCGCCGATCACCGTTCCCGGAGGAATGGCACCCGCAGGAGCAGCGGCGGCCGCAGCCGGCTTCTTCTCCTCGGGCTCCAGAGACTCGGGCTTGACGCGCACGCCGGCCTTAGCCTCAGTCACGAGATGTTTTGCGATCGCATGTGCAGTGTTCTTTGCGTCAAAGCGCTGCGAATATGCCTCGATGAGCATAGGCAGGTTGACACCGGTGACGATAGCCCAGGAATCATGGCCCTCGATGAGACCGCTGATCTGGTTGAAGGGCGTGCCGCCCCACAGATCAACGAGGAAGAGCACCTGCTCCTGGTCCTCGAAGGAAGCGACTGCTTCCTCGACCTTGGCTCGGAAGTCGTCGGGGCCCATGCTCGGCTCGAGCGAGACCACGGCTACAGACGGCTGATCGCCAAAGACCATCGAGCCCGTCTGCTTGATTCCAGCCGCCAAGTCACCATGGCTAGCAAGAACAATACTTACCATCACATAACCTCCTTTTTGTCTACGTAATTCCTACACGACAGTTATGGAGTATAGCTGCAAATACAGCAGAATTGTTTGAAAAACTGCAAAAGGTAGCATTATTTGTTTAAACCCTTGATTCTCATTTTCATTGCAACAGCCTCAGGACTCAGCG
>NZ_QSGK01000015.1:0-39368 GCF_003468125.1 Collinsella sp. AM40-7AC
ACGCGGGGCCCGTTCAGGCTGTTGCGTTGAGATTGAAAATCAACCTCACTGCACCTCCCTTGATTGGCAACTTCATCCGAACACTTCCCACATTCATCCGCACATGTGCGGGTGAATGTGGGAATCCGATACCCTGAGGGCCGGACCGGCCGGCCCCGGGAGATCGGAGGACGGCATGTCCGGAAAGAGGAAGAAGGGCGTCGGGAAGGCGGCCCCGAGGGCCTACGGCAGGCTCACCAGGCACGAGCGGAACACGGTCCAGAGGATGCTGGAGCGAGGGGCCTCGTGCAGGCAGATCGCGAGGGAGCTGGGCAGGTCGCCCTCGACGGTGAGCGCCGAGGTGGCGTCGCACAGGTTCGTGACCGCGCCGAGGGAGAGGCGCGGCGAGCGCGTGGACGCCTCCGCCGACCTGTCCGCGGCATGCCCGCGCCTGGCCGCGTGGCCGCGATGCTGCAACGGGTGCGGGCGGTACCGCGCGATCGGCTGCAAGCGCCGCCCGCACGTCTTCTACGAGGCCCGCGCCGCGCAGCTGTGCGCGGACTCGGTCCTCGTCTCGTCGAGGCGCGGGATAGACGCCGACGAGCCCGCCGCGGCCGAGGCGCTCGCCCTCATCCGCGACGGCCTGGGCCGGGGGCTCTCGCCCGAGCAGCTGTCCGCCCGCAACGGCGGGCCCGTGGACCTGTCGCCCTCGACGATCTACCGCTGGGTCGCGGCGGGCTACGACGGCATGACCAACATGGAGCTCAGGCGCAAGGTCGGCTACAGGCCCAGGTCGCACCGGGCCCCGAAGAGGGCGACGCCGCACTCGCCCCGCAGGTCGCACGCCGCGTTCCTCGCCCTCGGCGAGGACGCGTGCGCCGCCGCCTGGGAGATGGACACCGTCGAGGGCTCGCGGGAGGACAGCGCCTGCCTGCTCACGCTGCTGCACCGCCCCAGCAGGCTGCAGCTCGCGCTGCCGCTCGCGGCGAAGGACGCCGAGAGCGTGGCGGCGGCGCTCGGGGGCGTGCGCTCGGTGCTGGGCGCCGGCGGGACGCGCCGCGTGTTCCGCGCCGTCCTCACCGACAACGGCGCCGAGTTCTCCGACGAGGGCGCGATCGCCGCGCTGATCGGCGAGGGGCCGGGCGAGACGAGGCTGTTCTACTGCGACCCCCGGCGCAGCGACCAGAAGGGCGCCTGCGAGCGCAACCACGTCGAGATCAGGAAGCTGCTGCCCAAGGGCCGCGGCCTCAGGTTCGACCGGCTAGCCCCGGCCGACCTTGCGCTGGCGATGTCGCACGTGAACTCCGAGCCCCGCGGCGCGCTCGGCTTCGCGACGCCCGCCCGCACCTTCCGGGCGATGCTCGGCGACGACGCGGCGGCGCTGCTGGAGGCGTACGGCATCGAGGACGTGCCCGTCGACGGGCTCGACCTGACGCCGGGGCTCATCGCGCGGGCGCGCGCAGAGAGGGGCGATGCCCCGCTGTCCTAGCCTGAAAGGGAAAAACGGAATAGACTGACCGACCGTTCGGCTGGGTCTGGGAGGAGGTGCCGGGCGGCGGGCGGAGCATGGCCACCGGACCCATCGAAACACATCTCCACCGTTCCTTCAACTGGGAAAATGCCGACCCGGGGGCCCGAATGGGACCTCGGGGGCGTTCGGCTAGCTGCGGGAACGGCCTATTCGCTCAATGTGTTCGGCTGAGATCGGAAATCAACCAAGACGTGCGACCTATATAACATATCGACAAAAAAGACTGCCGGCGCGGGGCGGCGCCGACGGTTGCGAGAGAATATCGATTGTTGGCTGTTAAGCAGCGACGGCCTCGTAGACCGTGGCGCCCGAGAAGCTGTCGTGCAGGCTCTTGCCGCAGATCCAAGGCAGCTCGACGACCTCGCAGACCGTATTGACCAGCTCGGAGCAGTCAGTAAAATGGCCCTTATCGTTGAGGGCCTCGCAATCCTGAACACGCCAATAGCCATCGGTGTGCGTAATGTAGTACTCGTGATCGTTGATCGACACGAAAGCGCGCGTCTTGGAACGCAACAGCTTCAGAAATCCTTCGAAGTCGGTCTCGACGACATCTCCAGCCTGGAACATGATGTTACCTCCTGGCCCGGCGCCACCATGGCGCGTTGATAAACGTTGGTACTCCTTTAGTAAAACCTTTATCAGGGCTTATGCGCGCATCATTTAGGCAAATGGTAAAAACCGCAGGGTAGACGGGATAAAACGTTTAATCATCCCACCGGTTTGTCACATTCTGGCTGAAGTTTTATGCAAACCAACTTTTCCACTTGGTAGCTTGCATTTTTTGGGGCCGACGGCGCGATTACGGTTTTGGTTCGGCGGGTAAGAACGAGGCATCGCAACCAACGTCAGGAGGACACATGGAGACCATCGAGGCGCTCATCCATCGCCGCAGCTGCCGCAAATACAGCGATCGCCCTGTCGAGGCCGAGAAGCTCGCACGCATTATCGAAGCCGGTCAGTATGCGCCGAGCGGCATGGGACGCCAGCCGGTCACGTTCGTCGCCGTCACCGACCCCGCAACCGTCGAGCGCCTCTCGCAGCTCAACGCCCAGGCTATGGGTAGCGAGGGAGATCCCTTCTACGGCGCCAAGACCGTTGTGGTGGTACTCGTCGACCGCAGCGTGCCCACGCACCTGGAAGACGGCTCACTCGCCATGGGCAACCTGCTCAACGCAGCCTATGCGCTGGGCGTCGATTCGTGTTGGATCCACCGCGCGCACGAGGTCTTTGACTCACCCGAGGGATTGGAACTGCTGGCCAAGTGGGGTCTGCCCGCCGACGGAAGCCTGCGCGGTGTGGGCAACTGCATTCTGGGCTATGCCGAAGACGTGCTTCCCCAGGCCAAACCCCGCCGCGACAACATCGTGTACGTCAGGTAATTAGTTCCGCCGTTCTAACGAACGGCGGCCCCGCTGACGCTGCGCGAGCCGCATTCACGCCAATCTGACGTTCAATTTCGAGGGCGCGACCAAAAGGTCAGCGCCCTCTCATTTCACGTCACCTTGGCACAAATGCGGTTCGCTCGCTGTTGGTGACTGACATCGGGTGCACCACTGTTTACATTCGACACTTGGGCAGCTTAAAAAGGCCCCATCCCAAATTTGCTGCCCCACTCGCAACTTATCTTGCCGATGGAGTTGTCGTCGTTTCGTTCGTGTGAGTCGTTTCGGCTTCGCTGCCTTGTTCGTCCTCGTCCTTTTGCGCATCGGCGATGGTGGAGGCCGCCGCAACGATACCACGCTGAGGCGCCACGCCCGTCTGGGCCTGAGCGCCCTCGACAAGCTCCGTGCCGGCATGCGCGAGCTCGGGCGACTTAAACAATGCGTCCAGATTGGCCCCGCCGCCGGCGTAACCAAGTGCCGCGAGCGCGATGGCGATTATCGCGGCAACGACCGCGATCGGAACATAGCGATGCCAGCCTGCGGGATTGAGGCCGCTACGGCGAGCAGCGCCACGGCTAATGAAGCCGAGCGTTCCATCGTGCTTGAGCTTTGAGCCCACCACACGCTTACGGCCCCACAGCGACGATTCGGCCTGCATGGCCAAGCGAGCGCTTGCCGAAGGATAGCCATATCTAGTGCGTTTGAACGAGCCGTCGAAGCCTGAGGCGCTTTTGCCCCACGTCCGCGAAGCCGTGCGACGGTTGACCGGCGCCGTGGGCTTTCGAGCCCGATTAGGTTTTGAAGTCTCCGTCATACGCCCCCGCACGCCGTAACGCAATCGAAACATTACCGCTTTGGACTGTAGCACACGCGCTGCACGCGGTCACGAGCGCCTCGCTCAGCGGTCATCGTCCTTCAGCAAGCGCCACAGGGTCGTGCGGCTTATTCCCAGCACCTCGGCAGCGCGGGTCCGGTTGCCCTGAAGGTAGCCTACGACCAGCCGCGCGATGTCGCGTTCGGTATCGGCCAGTGGACGCAGGATATACAGGTCGCTGTCGAGCGTCGGAGTGCCAAAGGTTGCGGTTTTGATGACGTCTTCCTGGGCGAGCACCTCCTCCGCCACCGTGCGCTCCGCCACACCCGGCCCTACTAATATATAGAGTCGTTCCGAGACCTCGCGAAGCTGCAGATAGTTGCGTGGCCAGCGATAGCCGTTGAGCGTCGAGGCAGCCTCCTCAGACATACTCGGAGCGGCAGTTCCAAAGACATCTGATAGATACGACAAATACTGCGCGACCTTTTTCGATGCGCCACCCTGCTCGGCAATCGCAGGCGCCACACTCACTGCGCACGCCAAGCGCTCGGTTACAAAAGCGGCCTGATCGCTTTCGCCACCGCCCGGCATATCGTTTGCCGTCAGAACCACATGGCAACGCGCGGCCAGCGCCGTGTCGGTCATCGTAGAGACAAGCTCGCGCAGACGCTGCGGCGAAAGTGCATGCCAGCCGCCAATACAAAGGGTCAGCCTTGCCTGGAACAGCGGCGATTCCGAGCTTTTGAGCAGATGGCGCCAGCCGCGATCTGTGAGCTCGTCAAGTGCCACGGACACAAAGGGTTCGTCAGCATAAGGCCCATCCAGATAGAGGCGTTTTGCAATCTCTGCCTGGCCAGCACCCAGCTCGCCCTCCAACATGAGGGGCACGCCGCGGGCATAGCTTTCGCAGACGGGGCCAGAGACCGCAGCGGCACCCTCGACAATGCCGTACGCGCTTGCCTCGTAGCGCGCCTCGACCTCATCTGCGTTAAGCCACTCAATGCCCGCGTGTGCCGCCACACCGCGCACCTCGCGGATCACGACCACCCAAAGCGCGCCGTCTTCCTTGGCGACCGGACGCACCGTGAGGCTCAAGCGCCCTCCCGCATGCCCCATCACCAGGCGCGTGCCGTTGCCCACGCGCCCCAGGCGCTCGGCGACAAATGCCGCGACATCTTGCTCGAGCGCGACATCATCCATGGTCGAAATCGCCACGTGTCCATGCCCATCGATTGCCAACGCCGAGGCCCCGGCAGCAGCCAAGGCCTCGATCAAGATTTGTAGCTTGGCGTCACTGTTCATATTGCGTCCCGTCCTCGACGCCACGCCGCCACCGACGGCCGCGCGGGTGAGTGTTTCAAAATTGAACGATATTGCTCACCAAACACTATAGGGCAGAGGCCGCCGTCCTGCGAGTATATGAGTTGCCCCGCATCGCCATCCTGGCGGGGCGATAAGAGCTCTTCGGGACCTATAAACCTGCGGACAAGCCATACCCGCAAGAGCTCCTATCGCTCCACCGCGGACATGCGCTCACCAGCATGCAGCACGCAAATAAGCTACTTCTCTACCAGATTCCCAGCACGTGCTGCATTCCCAAACTCATGCACGCAATGCCAATCCAGCAGCAAAAGCCCAATGCGATGGGCTTACCGCCCTTTTTGACCAGCTCGACGATATCGGTATTAAAGCCAATGGCCGCCATAGCCATCACGATAAAGAACTTCGAAAGCTCCTTGATGGGCGCCGTAATGGACGCGGGAAGCTGAAGCACCGTGGTGATTACGCTCGCCAGCACAAAGAACAGCACGAACATGGGAAACGCGCGTTTAAGCGAGAACGTGCTTTTGGCGTCGCCGCCGGCCTTGCGCGCCAGATGCATCTGCCAGCATGCGAGAACCAACGTAATGGGAATAATGGCCAGCGTCCTGGTGAGCTTGACCACCGTGGCGCTCTCGAGCACATTGGCACCGGGATGCATGCTGTCCCAAGCGCTCGCCGCAGCCGTTACGGACGAAGTGTCGTTGATGGCGGTGCCGGCAAACAGGCCAAAGCCCTCGTTGGTCAGCCCGAGCATGCCGCCGAGCGTCGGAAACACGAGCGCCGCGATAACGTTAAACAGGAAGATGACCGAAATAGCCTGGGCAATCTCACGATCGTCGGCATCGATGACGGGCGCGGTCGCGGCGATGGCAGAACCGCCGCAAATCGACGAGCCCACACCCACGAGCGTCGCGATCTTGCCCGGCACGCGCATAACGCGGCAGAGCACGAAGGCGATGACAAGCGAGGTCGAGATCGTCGCCACGATAATCGGCAGCGACTGAGCGCCCTTGGACAGAATCTGCGAGAGGTTCATGCCAAAGCCAAGCAGGATTACCGCGTACTGCAAGACTTTTTTAGACGTATAGGTGACGCCGGCGGCGAGCTGTTCGCGACGATTCTTGGGAAAGACGAGCGCCAGGACCATGCCAAAGAGGATGGCGAATACCGGACCGCCGACCACCTCAATTTGTTTGCCGAGCAACGTCGCGGGAATGGCGATGATCAGGCAGAACAAAACGCCTTTCCAGCGCTCGCGTACGATATTTGCCAGTTGCATATGGGATTCCTTCTTTCTATTTCACGTTTGCGACGGCTTATGATACGGCAACGTTGAGCACAATCCCGTACAAACGCAGGCAAAAATGTCGCAAAAGTTATCGGGCGGCGATTGAATTTCCACCGCAGAGAACTGATTCGCGGCATAATAAACAACTGACATATGAGTGTGGAAGAACGTTTGCGAGGCGCTATGGAAGAATCGATGCACGTCGGCGAGCAGGAAACGAGCCTACAGGACCAGTCCTACCACACCATTCGACGCAAGATCGTCTACCTGGACTACAAGCCGGGCGAAAAGCTGGGCGTCAAGCAACTTTGCGACGACCTGGATATGGGGCGCACGCCCGTGCGCGAGGCACTGGTGCGTCTGGCGCAGGAAGGCCTGGTGCGCACCGTGCCCCAGAGCGGCACCTACGTCTCACCCATCAACCTCACCCTTGCCGAGAGTGCCTGCTACATCCGCGAACATCTGGAAAAGCAGGTGATTGTGGAGTGCTGTGCGCGAGCCACGTCGGCCGGCATCGAGCAGCTCGACCGCGCCATCGTGCTGCAGGAAAAGGCCATGGCCGAAGAGGATCGCATCGGCTTCTTTTTGAGCGACAACCTCATGCATCACATGATTTTTAGCATCGCATGCCGCAGCACCGTGTGGTCGTGGCTCGAGGAGACCAATGCCGACCTAGAGCGCTTCCGCTGGCTGCGCGCCGCCACGCAGGTTCTCGACAATCAGGACATCGTGAACGAGCACAAGCAGATTCGCCGCGCTATCGCCGGTCGCGACCCCATCGAAGCGAGCTTTTTGGTCAGCAAGCACCTGCACATGATGTTCCGCAACCAAACCGAGGTTCTGGACCAGTTCCCCGAGTACTTCGAGACCAGCAAGCTCCGCTAACCTGCCAAAAAGGGACAGGTTTATTTTGGCAGGTTTTATCTGGGCAAATGCAACAAGGCCCGGCTCCGCTGCAACGGAGCCGGGCCTCGGTCACTAGAACGGCGGAACAACAATTATTCGACCGTGACGCTTTTCGCCAGGTTGCGAGGTTGGTCAACGTCGCAACCGCGCAGGATAGCCACCTCGCGGGCGAGCAGCTGCAGCGGGACGCTCGCCGTGATGGGGCTGAACACGTCGCGGACGGCCGGCACGCGAATGATGCAGTCGGCAATCTTGTTGATCTCCTCGTCGCCCTCGGTGGCAACGACGATGACCTTGGCGCCGCGTGCCTTGCACTCCATAAGGTTCGACACGGTCTTGTCGTAGGTGGCACTCTTGGTAGCCACAGCGATGACAGGGAAGCCCGGGTCGATCAGGGCAATGGGGCCGTGCTTCATCTCACCGGCGGCGTAGGCCTCGGCGTGCAGGTAGCTGACCTCTTTGAGCTTGAGCGCGCCCTCGTAGGAAATAGCGGCACCCATGCCGCGACCCACGAACAGTGCGGACTGCGCGTCCTTGCACAGCAGGGCGGCCTCATGCACGGCCTCGGTTTGGGTATCCAAAATCCACTGGATCTGCTCGGCCGTATCGGAAAGCTCGCGGAACAGCATGCGCGCCTGCTTGGTGGTCAAGCGGTACTTGACCTGCGCCAGCAGCAGGGCCAAAAGCGTAAGGCTCACGACCTGGCCGATGAAGCTCTTGGTCGAGGCAACCGCGATCTCCTTGTTGGCCTTGGTGTAGATGACGCCGTCGCTCTCACGCGCCACGGGGCTGCCCACCACGTTGGTGATGCCGAAGACCTTGGCACCCTTGATGCGCGCGTCGCGAATGGCGGCAAGGGTATCGGCCGTCTCGCCCGACTGGGACACGGCAACGACAAGCGTCGTCGGCGTAATGATGGGGTTGCGATAACGGAACTCGCTGGCCGCCTCCACCTCGGTGGGGATGCGAGCCCAGCCCTCAATGAGATTCTTGGCAATGAGGCCAGCGTGATAGCTGGTTCCGCAAGCGATCACGTAGACGCGGTCGATGTCGTTGAGTTCCTCGAGCGAAAGGCCCAGCTCGTCGATGTCGAGCTCGCCGGCCGGCGTCATACGACCGACCAGCGTGTCGCGCACGACGCGCGGCTGCTCGTGGATTTCCTTGAGCATAAAGTCGGGATAACCGCCCTTTTCTGCCATGTCCAGGTCCCAGTCGATGTGGGTGACCTTGGGCTCGATAACGTTGCCGGCCTCGTCGGTATACTCGACGCCTGCGGGCGTGAGTTTGGCAAACTGACCGTCTTCGAGCACCACGACATCGCGGGTGGCGTCGATGAGCGCGATGACGTCGGAGGCGACATAGGCGCCGGTCTCGCCCGCTCCGACCACGATCGGGGAATCCTTGCGGGCCACGGCGATCACGCCGGGCTCGTCAGCGCACACGGCGGCCAGACCATAGGCACCGACCACGTGGGTGCAAGCCTCGCGCACGGAAGCCATCAGGTCGTGCGTCTCGGCATAGGCCTCTTCGATCAGATGCGCGAAGACCTCGGTATCGGTCTCGCTCTTAAAGTGGTGGCCGCGGCCCTCCAGTTCTTCGCGCAGCTCGGCGAAGTTCTCGATGATACCGTTGTGGACGATGGCGATACGACCGTCGCAGCTGGTGTGGGGGTGAGCGTTAACGACGGAGGGCTTGCCATGGGTAGCCCAGCGGGTATGGCCGATGCCGCAGGTAGCGTCGCTGTCGATGCTGGAAAGCTCGCTCTCCAGGCCCGCAACCTTGCCCACGCGGCGGATGACGTCGAGGTGAGCCGCGGCGCCCTCGCCCACCTCGAGCGCGACGCCCGAGGAGTCATAGCCGCGATACTCCATACGCTTGAGGCCCGTGACCAGGATGTTCTTTGCAATATCAGAGCCGGTGTAGCCGACGATTCCGCACATAGGATAAATCCCTTCGTTCGCGTGACTGCAAGACGTCCACGCACAGGGGGCGCTGAGACGTATAACGTTCGAGTATTGTACTCACGCAAGCGCAAGCTGATATACCAGAAGTGGTATCTCAACTTAGATACCACCCGATGCACACACGTCCAGCCGGTCCAAACCACCACAAAGGTGCCTGTCCCCTTTGTGGTGGTCGCGCTGGCAACGGCGTTTCCCCAGATAAAACCTGCCAAAATAAACCTGTCCCTTTTTGGTAGGTTTGGGATGCTACAATCTGGTTTGTACTTGAAACGCATCAAAGGGGCCGCTATGGCAAAGGTGAAAATCAGCGACGTCGCGCGCGAGGCCGGGGTTTCGCTGGGCACGGTTTCCAACGCGCTCAACCACCCCGAAAAGCTGCGCCCCGAGACCCTCAAGCTCATCAACGAGACCATCAATCGCTTGGGCTACCTGCCCAACCAAAGCGCTCGTCAGCTCGCGGGCGGCGCCACCAAGTCCTTTGGCCTGGTGCTCCCCCGTCTCGACCACGGCTTTTCGCTCCAAATCGCCAGCGGCGCCCACAACGAGGCCCGCAAGCACGGCTACGATCTGCTCATCGCCAATGCCGATAACGACGATATTCTCGAGGATCATTACCTGCGCTACTTTATGGGCACGCAGATGTCCGGCGTCATGGTTCAGCCCATGGCATCCCCCGACTGGCACCCGGCCATGACTAAAATGCCCGTGCCGATCGTCCATCTGGACGTCCATTGTTCAGAACCCGGTTACTACGTGGCCGCCGACAACGAGGCACAGGGGCGCATTATCGCCGAGCTCGCCATCGCCCGCGGCGCACGCCATATCACTGTTGTGGGTCGAGCAGCATTTATGCAACTCACCCTGCGCGTCCTTGGCATTCATAAAGCGCTCGCTCTACACCCCGATATCAAGATCGAAGTCATCGACGCCGGCGAATGGAATACCGCAGCCGACGGCTACAGTATCGGTGCCCAGATTGCCGAGCGCCCTGCTGACGAGCGCCCCGATTTTGTCATCGGCCTGACTGACGTATTGGCCTCGGGCGTTATCTCGGCGCTGACCGACAAAGGCATCTCTGTCCCCGGCCAGATTCTTGTTGCCGGCTGCGACGGCAACCCGCTTGCCTGGAGCGGATCGGTCCCCCTCACCACCGTGGCACCACCGGGCTACGAGATCGGCCGCAAGGGCGTGCAGCTGCTCATCGAGCAAATCGAGGATAAACCTGCCGCCAAGACCAAACGAGTCCGCATCGGCTCCGCCGCGCGTACCGTCACCACGGCCACGGCCACCGAGGACATTAACCGTCAGGAGCTCGTGCGCCCCTTCTTGCTCGAACGTGTGAGCACCCAAAAGGCCGAGCAGCACCCGACGGGCCCATCCGCGGCCCCAATAACCGACATCAACCTGGGCGCCTACCTGTAACAAAAAACGCCGCAACGGGAACAGTCCCGCTGCGGCGTTTTTGCTGGCCCCACGGGCCTTCTCCGTTTAGCCGGACCTGCGGCTACAGTTATTTATGGAATGTAATCCATTTTTCATTAACTTTTTTGTTAAAATAGACTCAATTCCATATTTTTAGATATTTCCTATAAGTATTGATTTTGCTCCAGTTTTTTCTCGCCAAGAAAGGGGTTTCATGAATCTGATTGATCGCAAACAGTACCTCGACTGGCTCATTTCGTGGAAAGACTCGCACGTCATCAAGGTCGTTTCGGGCGTGCGAAGGTCCGGCAAATCAAAGCTATTCGAAATCTACCGTAGCTACCTGCGCGATCATGGAATCACAGGCGACCAGGTTATATCCCTCAACTTTGAAGACCTGGAGTTCGAGTCGCTTACGTCGTATAGAGCACTCTACGACTACATTTCCGCCAGACTCGTCCCCGATAAGATGAACTACGTTTTTCTGGACGAGATACAGCACGTCGAGCATTTCGAAAAAGCCGTCGACAGTCTTTTTATCAAGGACAATGTCGACCTCTACATAACCGGTTCCAACGCTTATCTGCTCTCGAGCGAGCTGGCAACTTTGCTCTCCGGCCGCTACGTAGAGCTCAAGATGCTGCCCCTATCCTTTAAAGAGTTTTGCTCGGCAAAAACCAATGACGGAAAGGCTCCCGCGCAGTTGTTTGACGAGTACATCACCCGGGGCTCTTTTCCCTTTATCGCCGAGACGGGTATTCAGGGACCCCAGGCGCGCGATTATCTTATGAGCCTCTACGATACCATCGTCATACGCGACGTTATCGAACGCCTGAAGGTCTCGGACGTCCCGACCCTGCGCGATATCACCAAGTTCCTACTCCATAGCATTGGAAACCGGATCTCGATTAAAAAAATCTCCGACACGCTCTCGTCCAACGGCAACAAAACCGACCAGAAAACCGTAGCCAAATACCTCAAAGGCTTAACAGACAGCCTTGTGCTGTACTTTGCTCCGCGCTATAACGTGCGCGGTCGGCAGCTTCTTTCAACAAACGGCAAATACTACGCCGTTGACCTTGGACTTAGAGGCGCTCTCGTCAAAACCCAAAGCAGCGATATCGGTCATATCCTCGAAAATGTTGTTTATCTCGAGCTCCTACGCCGTGGATACGACGTCTACGTGGGCGATATCGACGGCGGGGAAATCGATTTTGTTGCCCTAAAGTCAGACGAGACAGCCTATTTTCAGGTTTCAGCCACAACGCTCGACGAAACTACCCTCAATCGAGAGTTGGCCCCCTTTAAGAAAGTCCGAGACAACTACCCCAAGACGCTTCTTACGCTCGACACGCTGTTTGCGGACGCGAACTACGAAGGAGTCCGCAAGCGCAACGTGATCGACTGGCTCCTGGAGTAACCTGTAACGTCATAACCCTCCGCCAGCTCCTTACCAAGGCCGCAGCCCCAGTCGCTTAAAGCACAATGCCCCTCTTATCGGCCAAAACAGCAATCTTGGCGTGATAAGAGGGGCTGACTGCGTCAGCGCCTCCACGCAGGCGCCGTTGCCGCCACCGTCCTGCGAGCTCGGGCGCGGGACATGGCGACTCGCGTGCAAACGCTAGCGCACGGCCTTGACTGCCGCCGCCAGGTCGAACAACGTATCGAGCACGGCCTCGCAGCCATCCACCACGTCCTGCGGCAGCGGCACGATATCGGGGACGGCAAAGACATGGCAGCCGGCCGTAATGCCCGAGACGCAGCCGTTGCGAGAATCCTCGACCACGGCGCACTCCTCGGGAGCAAAGCCCGCGCGCTCGCAGGCAAGCAGATACATCTCGGGGTCGGGCTTGCCGTGCACGACGTCCTCGCCGCAGGTCACCGTTTCAAACTTGTCAAAAAGACCAACCATCTTAAGGTTGCGCTCGGCCGTAACGAGGCGCGACGACGTCGCCAGGCCCACGTGATAGCCCGCAGCCAGCAGCTCGTCTATGCACTCGGCGGCGCCGGCCTTAAGCTCCAGTTCGGTCTTGACCATCTCGTCGCGAATCTCCTTGTGGCGGGCATAGACCGCCTCGGTAGTTTCGTGGCTGCCATAACGCTTATCAAGGATGTCCATGACGTCGGGCAGCGTGCGGCCGATAAACTGATGGATCAGGGCATCATCAATCGCGACCCCCAGCTCGGCAGCGCCCGCTTTCCATGCCTTGATGCCCAAACGCTCGGTATCGACCAGCGTTCCGTCCATGTCAAAAATAACAGCCTTGATCATATCGGTCCCCTCACCGGATTGCATT
Source organism: Collinsella sp. AM40-7AC (assembly GCF_003468125.1). Classification (NCBI taxonomy): domain Bacteria; kingdom Bacillati; phylum Actinomycetota; class Coriobacteriia; order Coriobacteriales; family Coriobacteriaceae; genus Collinsella; species Collinsella sp. AM40-7AC. Next base: position 12,907 of record NZ_QSGK01000015.1, read on the forward strand.
ACTGCCACTCTACCGCACTTTACAAACTTGTATATAACGTATATAGCATATTGCACTTTCGTTACATAGATAGAAGTCTTATGACAAGCGGCTCGGTAGGATTATAGTTTTCGACCGAGTACTCAACGGCAAGGATCGATTCATGCTTTCAGACACCACCGCACCTGCAGAGGGGCTTCAGGACAAACTCGCAGCGCTCGAGCAGCTGCTTTTGGCATACGGACGCGTCGCCATCGGCTTTTCCGGCGGCGTCGACAGCAGCTTTCTGGCCGCGGTCTGCGCCCGCATCATGCCCGCCAGCACGCTTCTCGTTCACCTCACCACGCCGCTCATCGGCACGCCCGAGCAGGCTTCGTTTGAGCAGGCGGTTGACGGGCAGGCCGATGAGGGGCCGCATTTCAAGCTCCCCGTGCTCAATCTTTCGGTCGATCAGCTGCGGCTCCCCCAAGTAGCCTGCAACGATGCCGACCGCTGCTACCACTGCAAGCGCGCCGGCTTTACCGCCATCGTCAACCACGCCAAGTCGCTGGGCTTTCCCACCGTCATCGACGGCAGCAACGCAAGCGACCGCGGCGACTACCGCCCCGGCATGCGCGCCGCCCAGGAGCTCGGCGTGCGCTCGCCCCTCATGGAGGTCGGCTTTACCAAGGACGAAGAAAGCGAGCTGCTGCGCGCCTGGGGCTATCCCGTTTGGAACCTGCCGGCAGGAGCCTGCCTGGCCACGCGTGTCCCCACGGGCGAGGAGCTCACGCGCGAGAAGGTCGATGTAATCCGCACCTGTGAGGACTACCTGCACGACCTTGGCCTAGACCAGGTCCGCGCACGCCTCGTCGGCGGCTGCATGCATATCGAGGCCGCGCCGACAGACGTTGCCAAGATTGCCGCCCTCGGCAGGACCGCGGTCAACGACGAGGGCAAGGCCCCGCTTCCCGCCGCCATCGAATCTGCCCTGCGCAACCTAGGCTGCGGCCATATCTCCCCCGAGGTCACCCCCTACATCCACGGCAACATGAACCTTTAAGTTACGCCGTTTTACAAACGGCGTAACCGCTCGGCGCTGCGCGGGTTCCGGGCACGGCAAACTGACGTTCAACTTCACGGGCGCGACCAAAAGGTCAGCGCCCGCTTGTTTCACGTCACCTTGCCGCACCCGGAACCCGCTCGCTCGCTTATGCTCAACCTGGGCTACATAAATTGTCGCCAACCTACCAAAAGAGAACAGGTTTATTTTGGCAGGTTTTATCTGGGAAAACGCAAGCGGGGCCACGCCGAAGCCACCGTCATCAACCTCGGCGCATGCCTTTAGCGCACTGCCCTGACCGCTGCCGGCAGATCGAACAGCGTATCGAGAACGGCCTCGCAGCCATCCACCACGTCCTGCGGCAGCGGCAAGATATCGGGCACGGCAAAGACGTGGCAGCCGGCCGCAATGCCCGAGACGCAGCCGTTGCGAGAATCCTCGACCACGGCGCACTCTTCGGGAGCAAAGCCCGCGCGCTCGCAAGCGAGCAGGTAAATTGCGGGGTCGGGCTTGCCATATGCGACGTCCTCGCCGAAGGTCACCGTTTCAAACTTGTCAAAGAGGCCAACCGTTTTAAGGTTGCGCTCGGCCGCAATGCGGCGCGATGACGTCGCAAGGCCCACGTGATAGCCCGCGGCCAGCAGCTCGTCTAGGCACTCGGCGGCGCCGGCCTTAAGCTCCAGGTCGGTCTTGGCCATCTCGGTGTGAAGCTCAATGTTGCGGGCATAAATTGCATCGGCAGTTTCGCCCTTGCCGTAATGTGCCTCAAGGATGCCCTTAACATCGGCATTCGAACGGCCGATAAACTGATGCATCAGCGCGTCATCAATCGCGATACCCAGCTCGGCAGCACCCACCTTCCACGCCTTCATGTCCAAGCGCTCGGTATCGATCAACGTTCCATCCATGTCAAAAATAACAGCCTTGATCATATCGGCCCCCTTCGCCGGCTTGCGTTACCGCAACCCTACCCCCACTTTGCAACTTGTATATAACGTATATATCATATCGCGCCAACCTACTGAAAAGGGACAGGTTTATTTTGGCAAGTTTTATCTGGGGAAACGCAGACGGGGCCGCGACGTCTATAGCGTCGCGGCCCTTTTCCTTGGAGAAGGATCGATTAATGGAACGGAGAGCCCGTTCTAACCCTCGAGCCCGGCGTTGATGAGCTCGGCAATCTCGACAGGATCGGTGCTTTCGCGCACTTTGTCACGGAAGCCTGCGTCCATCAGCATCACGGCAGCTTTGGAGAGCAGGCGCAGATGCGTGGTTCCAGCCTCGCCGGCGGGCACGTACAGTGCGAGCGCGACATCGACGGGCACGCCATCAAAGCTCGGCCACTCAACAGGCTCGGACAGCTTGAGCACGGCCACGCCCGGCGTATGGATCGCATCGCTCTTGGCATGCGGAACGGCAAAACCGGCGACAAGGCCGGTCTCGGCCTCGTTCTCGCGAGCAATAAAGGCAGCTTCTACGGCAGATGCGTCATCGGCAAAGCCGAGCTCGATGGCCTGCTCGGACAAATAATGCAGGGCATCCTCGCGCGAGGCGGCGGTATACCCGATCGTCACTTGGTTGGCAGATACAAATCCCATGGAAACCTTCCTTACAACACAGACCTGACTGCAGCTTCGATACCGTCGGCGTCCAAACCGTACTTGTGCAGCAAATCGACCGCAGGGCCGGACTCGCCATACACATCGCGCACGCCGACGCGTCGCATCGGCAACGGATGCTGTTCCGCGAGTACCGAGGCCACGGCCTCGCCAAGACCGCCGATAATCGAGTGCTCCTCGGCAGTGACCACGCGACCAGTCTTCTTGGCGCTGGCAACCACCAGGCGCTCATCAAGTGGCTTGATCGTGTGCATGTTGATGACCTCGGCATCGATGCCATCGGCAGCGAGCGTCTCGGCAGCCTCAAGCGCCTCGGCGACCATAAGGCCACAAGCGATGATGGTCACATCGGACCCCTCACGCACGACCACGCCGCGGCCAATCTTGAACTCATAGTCCTCGTGGTCGTTGATGACCGGTGTTGCCAGACGGCCGAAGCGCATGTAGACTGGCCCCTCAAATTCATACGCGGCGCGTACGCAAGCGCGAGCCTCGATGTCATCGGCGGGAACGATCACCGTCATACCCGGAATCGTGCGCATGAGCGCGATGTCCTCGCAGCACTGATGCGTGGCGCCGTCTTCACCGACCGAGATGCCCGCGTGCGTAGCGCCGATTTTGACGTTGAGGTGCGGATAGCCGATGGAATTACGCACTTGCTCGTACGCGCGGCCGGCGGCGAACATGGCAAAAGTGCTCGCAAAGGCGACGTGACCCGTGGTCGCGATGCCGGCGGCAAGCCCCATCAAGTTGCTCTCGGCAATGCCGGCATCGTAGAAGCGCTCGGGGTGCGCAGCCTTAAACTTTGCGGTCTGCGTTGCGGCGGCCAGGTCGGCATCGAGAACCACAAAGTCATCGCGCTCATTGCCCAGCTCGACAAGTGCCTCGCCATAGCTAACGCGCGTGGCGACTTTCTTGACGTCTGCCATTAGAGCTCCTCCCCTGCTGCTGCGAGCTCGGCCATGGCCTGCTCAAACTGTTCATCGTTGGGTGCCTTGCCGTGCCAGCCCACCTGGTTTTCCATAAAGGAGACGCCCTTGCCCTTCACCGTCTCGGCGATAATGGCCACAGGCGAGGCGCTCACTTTGCGAGCCTCGGCAAAGGCGGCGGCAATCTGCGCCATGTCGTTACCGTCGGCGAGCTCGATCACATGCCACTTAAAAGCGCGGAACTTGTCGGCAAGTGGCATAGCCGAGTTAACTTCGTCGATACTGCCGTCAATTTGCAGGCCATTATGATCGACGATAGCGACGAGGTTATCCAGGTCGTGGTTGCCGGCGAACATGGCCGCCTCCCACACCTGGCCCTCCTCGCACTCGCCGTCGCCCAACAGCGTGTAGGCGCGGTAGCTGTCACCCCAGTGCTTTGCGGCGAGCGCCATTCCAACCGCGGCGGAGATACCCTGACCGAGCGATCCGGTGGACATATCAACACCCGGGGTGTCGTTCATGTTGGGATGGCCCTGCAGTCGGCTGCCAATATGGCGGAGCGTCTCGAGCTCTTCGACGGGAAAATAGCCGCGATTTGCCAACACCGAATACAGGCCCGGCGCCGCGTGACCCTTGGAGAGCACAAAGCGGTCTCGATCGGCCTTGTGAGGGTCGGCAGGATCGATATTCATTTCCTCAAAGTACAGATACGTCATGATGTCGGCAGCACCGAGCGATCCACCCGGATGTCCCGACTTGGCCGCGTGCACCGCAGTCACGACACCCTTCCTGACCTCATTGGCGACCTTCGCCAGCTCCTGGTTGGTCATACGAATTCCTCTCTTGAGAACAACCCCGGCACCGGATGACGCGATGCCGGGGCAATCCACTTGTTAAGCCTGAGCGACGACCTTCTGCCAGTCAGCCTCAAAAGAGGCGAGGCCCTGGTCGGTCAGCGGGTGATGCAGGCACTTCTTGAGAGCGGCCATGGGCACGGTCGCGATGTCGGCACCAAGAAGAGCCGCCTGGGTCACGTGGTTGGGCGTGCGGACCGAAGCGGTGATGATCTCGACGGTGTCGTCGACGTTCTTGCCGGTCCAGTCATAGTTCTTGATGCAGGTCACAACGTTGTCGAGCTGCGAGATGCCGTCCTCGGCGATGTCGTCAAAGCGGCCGACAAACGGGCTGATGTAGCGGGCACCGGCGTTGGCGGCCATGAGGGCCTGCGTCGGCGAGAAAACAAGCGTCATGTTGACGCGCACGCCCGCATCGGCCAGGGCGCGGCAGGCGGCGAGGCCGGCCTCGCACACGGGAAGCTTGACCACGATGTTGGGAGCCAGGGCGGCAAGACGCTTGCCCTCCTCGATCATGCCCTCGGCAGTGGTCGCGGTGGACTCAGCAGACACGGGCAGGCCCTCGCAGAGCTCGGCAATCTTGAGCATATGGGGCTCAAAGTCGGCGAGCTTGCCGCCGGTCTTGGCGTACAGGGACGGGTTGGTGGTGACGCCGGCAAGGCAGCCCCAGCTCTTGGCCTCGGCGATCTCGTCAAGGTTGGCGGTATCGATAAAGAACTTCATGGTGCAAACTCCTTCTAAGGAATCCAAAACTCAAAAAATAGGACAAAGGGGATGTCCCTTTGTCCTATGTGCCGGGCCTGCAGCTGGGACATGCCCCAGGCCCGGCGTCGTGTAGGAAAAGCTACTTAGAGAGCCTTCTCGATGCGGCTCGTGACGCCCTTGAGGTTAAGACCGACGACGTACTGCTTGATCGGGCGCTTGATGTGCTCGATCACAAAGCGCTTGCCGTCAATGTCCTGGGCAGCGAGGTTGCGATAGAGCTTCTCGACCTGCTCCTTGACCTCGGGATCGTTGAACGCGTAGTGGCCGGAGACATCCAGAATCTTCAGGCTGAGCTCGTCGTCGGCCAGAATGTCGTCAACCTGCAGGTTGACATCGTCGCCGGTCATCCACTTGCGCCAGCGCTCGGTCTTGATGGCCTTGACCAGCAGCGTGTGATACAGATCGGAGGGATCGTCGCACAGGCCGTTGTCGACCAGAATCTGCTCGGTAGCGCAGAGCTTGAGGTAAGCGCGGGTCTCCTCGGTGCCGTACTGAGGGGCGACATTGGAAGCGGTCACGTGTGCCGGGATGTGCTCGAGCAGCGTCGCGTCGTCCAGGTAGTCGGCGTTGTGCTCCTTCAGGCCCACGCCGTAGCGCTTGGCCATGTCGGCGAGCTCGCGGGCATTCTTAAAGTTGTAATGACCGACCTGCTCGGTCCAACGGGTGAGCGTACCGGTCTGGCCGACGATAAAGGTGGGCATGGGGCAGCCGCGCTTCTCGAGCTCGGGCTGCAGCTGAGAAATGAACTCCTCGTACTTGTCGGTGGAGGTCAGGCCGCCATTGGTCTCCTCGGTACCGACCTCATAGGCAACCTCGGGCAGGTTATGCTCGCGACGGTACTGCTCAAGATAGTCGATAAGATCGATCGTGCGGCGAAGCACCACGTCGAGCGGAATAACCTTGCCGATCTGATAGGGGTCCTTGGTGGGGTCGACCATCAGCAGGTCAAAGCCTGCCTCCATGTCGGCGACAAAGGACTTGCGGGCGAGCTCCATGGCCTCGTCCTCGGGCAGGTGGGCGTTACGCTCCTCGTCGCGCTGCCACGGACCGCCGTGATCGCGGCACAGGTAGTACGGACCGGTATAGCCCACCTCGTCGGCAACCTTCTTAATGTCGGCGGCAAAGCGCGTCTGGTCCCAACCGTTGACGTAGCCGGCGCCCATCTCGTCCATATCGACCTGGTTGCGGCTAGCGATAAACATGGGCGGGAAATCCTCGTCCTTGGCAAGCTCGAACACGGCCTGAATCAGGTTGGGGCTCATGGGGCCAATGCCGACCATGGTTGCGTGATCGCCGCTGTCCTGCAGCTTGAGCATGCCCTGAACGGCCTGGCGGATGGTGAGGTTGGACATTTTGTTCTCCTTCTCCAGAGGATTTTTGACAAAAGTTCCCTGGGACCCAGATGTGGGCCCTATCAGTGCGGATGGATTTTGTTGTGTAGGGACGGTTGTGCGGAGTCAAATCCATCCCTCCGCACAACCGGAGTCCTTAAAGGTTTACTTGGCCTGCTTATCGAGCGTGGGCTTCATGGCAATCAGGATTGCAGCGGCGACCACGGATCCAATCACGATGTCCAGGCAGAACAGCGCGACGTTGTTGGTGGCAAGGGCGACGATAAAGCCACCGTGTGGGACGTAGCAGTCGATACCCTGGAAGGCGGCGAGTGCCGCACCCACGGCAGAGCCGATGCAGATGCCGGGCAGGGTGTGGCCAAGATCCTTGACCGCGAAGGGAATGGCGCCCTCGGTAATACCGATGCAGCCCATGAACAGTGCGGAGATGCCCATCTGACGGTCGGCGTCATCGAACTTGGTCTTTGCGATGAGCGCAGCGAGGCCACAGGCGATCGGGGGAACGGCGACGGCAACGCGGAACATACCGTTGGGGCCATAGATGCCGGATGCCATGATAGCCATGGTAAAGGTCGAGGCGGTCTTATTGATGGGGCCACCCATGTCGAAGGCGGTCATAACGCCAATGACCAGACCAAGGACAACAGCGGAGCCGCCCTGCAGGCTGCCGAGCACGCTGGTGAGCCAGTCCATCACAAAGCCAAGCGGCGTGGCCAGAATGTAGATATAGGCCATACCCAGGACAAGCGAGGTCAGAATCGGGATGATCAGGATGGGCATGATGGTCTGGATGGTGTTGTTGACCTTCCAGGTCTTCATCCAGCGGACAAAGTAGCCGCAGATGACCGCCATGATCATGGCGCCCAAGAAACCGGTCGAAACGCTGTTGCCGCTAGGGGTAACGACTGCGTTGTTGACCAGGTAGCCCAGGACAAAACCAGGGGCGAGCGCGGGCTTGCCGGCCATCGAGTAGGAGATGTATGCCGCAAGCACCGGGATCATCATGGAGATGCCGGCCATACCGATGGTGTTAAGACTCACCATCAGCGGGTTCGTAACCTCCATGCCATTGGCGCCGGCGGTGCCGGATGCCAGTGAGAAGGCGAGGAACACGCCGCCGATAACGACAATGGGGATAAAATAGGAAACGCCGGTATTGAATGCATTGAGCAGCGTCTTGCCAGGATCGGCAAAGATGGACTGCTTGGACGCCGGTGTCGGGGCCTGCGGGGCAGCGGAGACGGCCTTCTTCTCTGCCTTGGCCTCGGCCTTGGGCGCGTCAACGGAGCCGCCCGTCGCCTTGATGATCTCAACAGCCTGGTCGATGATCTTTACCGGATCGGCGATTACATCCGAGGTACCGACCTTGAGGAACTTGCCCTCGGCCATCTTCTGCTCAAAACGGTCCTCGTTCTCGACACCCACGTCGACGGACTCCAGGACCAGGTCGGCGGAGTCCACGTCTTCCTGCGTGAGCTCATTCTCGATACCCAGGCCACCCTGAGCCTCGACCTTGCACTCGATGCCACGGGCGGCGCATTCATCTTGAATCGCCTTCTGGGCCATATACGTGTGGGCGATACCCACGGTACAGGCGGCAACGCCTACGATCTTCATTGCTTCCCTCTTTTCATAGAGTTGCGTGCGCAAGACACCGTTTGCGGAGGCCTCCGGAGCATCCCCTGCCGTTTGGACTTGCTGTCTTTTCGACAAGACCAATATAGGTGCTCGTTTTTCTTAATGCCAGCTTATTTCGGTAAACGCGCAGGTCAGAGCGTTGGTTATGCGATTTAGTTATGCGTTTAACCAAAAATGAATCCTGCGATTTTACCCTCGATTTCAAAAGTCAAGAAGTATTTGATTTTCTCGGTAGACGGCAGATGCGCATGCCGGTCACAAATTTCGACCCCACCCGTATACCGCATTTGTTGCATACTCATATGAAAGGAAAAGGTCGCTCACCGAAGCGTATCCCTCACCAAGACTCAAAGTCATCATGTTGGAAAATGCTCATCTGTCGGAAGGAGTCGCTGTGGCAAAACAGCGCGTTACGATCGCAGACGTCGCTCGAGAGGCGGGAACCTCGACGGCAAGCGTCTCGTATTACCTCAACGACAAACGAGAAAAGCTTAGCGAAAAGACGCGGAACAAAATCGCGCGCGTCATTAAGGAACTCGGATACGTTCCCAACGCCCAAGCGCAGACGCTCACCGGCAAGCAAACCCGCGTCATTGCCATCATCATTTTGGATAACACCAACAAATGGGCGGGGCTCGTTCTCAATGGCATGGAGCAGGTCATGCTCCCCGCGGGCTACCAGACAGTCGTTTGCACGAGCAACTTTAACCCCGAGACCGAGCTCATGTACGTCGACAAGATGCTCTCGCTGGGCGTCGATGGCTTTATCATCCAGCCCACGGCAAACTTCAAAGCCGTGCACGACCGCATTAAACGCGCCGGCAAGCCGGTCGTCTTTTTCGATGCGGCCATCTACAGCCCAGGCACCAGCTGGATCAAAACCAACCTCTACGACGGCGTGTACAATGCCACGCAGGCGCTTCTCGATGCCGGCTACGAGGACTTTTTCTCCATTGCCGCCAATATGACCGAAATGCGCACCCGCATGGAACGTTTTCAGGGATATGCCGAGGCATTAGCCGCGAATGGGCAGCTCTACAAAGCCATCCCCATCGACCACAACAAGCCGTCAATCAACGAGCTCACCGAATACTTTAAATACAAGTTCAACCCCGCCAAGCGTACGCTCATCTTTGTCCAAAACCAATGGGCGCTCCCCCGCGTCTACAAGGCACTTCAGCCCATGGCCCATCTGCTTCCGCAGCAAATCGGCCTTTTGGGACTCAACTGCGAAGACTGGACTAATCTCACCACACCGACCGTCTCCACCATCATCGAGCCCGTCGACCAGGAAGGTCGCGAAGCAGCCGAGATGCTGCTCGCCCTACTTGACGGCAGCAGCGAACCCGGCGAGCAGCGCATTCTCGAGTGCAAGCTCAACTGGCTCGACTCCACCTCGATCTAGACCGCGGGACAAATTAATCAGTAGCATCTATCCCAAATCTTGAGTATTTGTTCGATAGAACGACCCTCGGCGGCTCCTGCTAGACTGGTAGATTCCCAACCGTCCATCCAGGAGCCTCAATGTCGCGCAAGTCCGCCTACAAGCAAGTACTTTCCATCGGCACCGCCGTGGTGCTGGGGTTTGCACTGTTTACGGGATCGCTTGACGGGGCGCCCAAGCTGCTGTCGCCGCAAAGCGACGAACAGGCGGCGGCTCTGGCCGAAAAACAAAACGAGAGCCCCAGCCGCACCGACGACGAGGCAGACCTGGTCGCCCGGCTCGAATCGGGAACAGCGAGTTCCTCGGACTCTCAAAATAGCCAAGACTCTGGCGATGGCTCCGATTCCGCCGCAACCGACACCGGCGACGGCGCTTCCGCGGACAGCACCGCCACCCCCATCGACGAGGTCGAAAACCCCGACCTCAACCGCGCCCGCGGTGTTTATCTCAGCAGCATTCCCGACTATGCCGGCAACCCCTACGTTGCCCTTCGCGCCGACAGCACGCACCCGCTCGGCACGCCGTCATTCACACTCGATGAATACGATCGCGCCACCGAAGAGGGCTGCTTTAAGAAGTTCTCCAAGCTCGACAGCCTGGGCCGCACTCGCAAAGCGCTCGCCTGCGTGGGCCCCGAATCGCTCGGTCAAGGCAAGCGCGGCGATATCTCGCGCATCCATCCCGCCGGATGGCATCAGCAGCGCTACGACTTTATTCCGGGCCAGAGCCTCTACAACCGCTGCCACCTCATCGCCTGGTCGCTCTGCGGCGAAAACGCCAACCGCAAGAATCTCCTCACCGGCACGCGCTATCTCAACGAGACGGGCATGCTGCCGTTTGAGGAGCAGATTCTCGACTACATCCGCGAAACGGGCAACCACGTGCTCTACCGCGTCACGCCCATGTATAACGAAGAGGAACTTGTCTGCCGCGGCGTGCGCCTTGAGGCGCAATCGGTCGAGGACCACGGCAAGACCCTCTGCTTCCACGTATACTGCTACAACCTGCAGCCGCATGTGCAGATCGACTACGCCACCGGCCGCAATCAGACCTCGGGAGACTAGGGCCGACCAAGCTGCCCCAAAACCTAAATTGATCCGTTTTCCTCCGTCCCCAAAGGATCAAATAAGGCCGCCCCGGTTGCCCAGGGCGGCCTTTTCGTCAGCACCTACATTGCAGACAAAACCACACGTTACTTAGCGCGACCCTCCTCATAGCGCTCGACCAGCTTGGCCTGAACGTCATAAGGCACCTGCTCATAGCCTGCGGGCTTCATGGTAAAGTCGCCCGTGCCGCGCGTGATAGAGCGCAGGCGCGTCGAATAATCCGTCAGCTCGGCCAGCGGCGCCTGGGCAATGACCACGGTATCACCGCGCTCGTCGGTCTCCATGCCCGTCACGCGACCGCGCGAGGCCGAGATGTCGCCCATCACGGCGCCGGCATAGCTCTCGGGGATCGTCACCGTGATTTCCTCGATGGGCTCCAGCACCACCGGGTCGGCATCGGCACATGCCTTGCGCAGGCCAATGCGAGCCGCCGCGCGGAACGCCATCTCGTTGGAGTCGACGCTGTGATACGAGCCGTCGTACACAGCCACACGAATGCCCGTAAGCGGGTAGCCGGCAATAATGCCGTCCTTCATGGTCTCCTGGACGCCCTTGTCCACGGCGGGAATCAGCGAGCGCGGAATACGGCCGCCTACGACCTCGTCCACAAACTCATAGCCATCGCTCGTGCCGTCGGGCCCAATGAGTGGCTCAACGCGCAGCCAGCAGTCGCCATACTGACCGGCACCGCCAGTCTGCTTCTTATGACGACCCTGGGCACTTGCCGTGCGGCGGATGGTCTCGCGATACGGAATACGGATCGGCACGCTCTTGGCAGCGACCTTGGTGCGGTCCTCCAGGCGATTGAGCAGGACCGAAACCTGTGCCTCGCCCACCGCCGAGATAATGGTCTGGCCGGTCTCCTCGTCGCGGTCGATGCTCATGGTTGGATCGGCCTTGCAGGCCTTCTCGATAAACGTGTAGAGCTTCTCCTCGTCGCCGCGATTCTCGGCCTCGATGGCGATGCGGTACTGCGAGTTGGGGAACTTAAACGCCGCCGCCTCGACCTTACCGGTAATGGAGAGCGTATCGCCCGTCTCGGCCGCCAGCTTGGGCGCCACAATAATGTCGCCGGCATAGGCGTGACCGACCTCGGTCATGTCGCGGCCGCACATCACATACAGGTGAGCCAGGCGATCGCTCTTGCGGGTACGCGCGTTGATCAGCTCAAGGCCCGGCTCAAGCGTACCCGTCAGTACTTTGATAAAGCTGATGCGACCCTGCTGCGGATCGGCCAGCGTCTTAAACACAAACGCCACCGGACGATCATCGTCACTCGAGATCTTAAGCGAATCGCCGTCGATAAGCGGCATCTCGCCGTAGTCGGTCGGCGCCGGGAAGTACGTGGCAATGTCGTCCATCAGCGAGTTGACGCCCTGCTCCTTAATGCAATCGCCCGCAAAGACCGGCACAAAGATGCGCTCGGCGATCGCCTTCGACAGCAGGCCTTCAAGCTCCTCCTGCGTCAGCGTCTCCTCGCCTTCCAGGTACTTCATCATCAGCTCATCGTCGGCCTCGGCCACCAACTCGCACAGATGGTCATGGGCTTCCTCGGCCTGGGCACGATACTCCTCGGGAATCTCCGACTCAACGGCCTCGGCGCCGTTGCAGTGGCGCGCCTTCATGCGCACCAGGTCGATGATGCCGTCAAAGTCCTCGCCCTCGCCCCAGGGAAGAGTCACGGCGCCCAGGCGCGTACCAAAGCGCTCCTGCAGCAGGTCCATTGTGGTCGCAAAGCTGGCCTCGGAGCGCGACAGGCGGTTTACGAACACCGCACGCGCCAGGCGCAGGTCCTCGGCGGCATACCAGAGCTTAACCGTCGTAGGCTGCGGGCCGGCCTCGGCGTCGACCACAAACAGAGCCGTCTCGCAGACGCTCATCGCGGCAAAGGCGTCGCCGATAAAATCGGGGTAGCACGGGGCATCGAGCACATTGATGCGCGCGCCCTTCCAGTCGATCGGCGCAATGGTCGTCGAGATGGAAAATGCACGCTTGACCTCTTCGGGGTCATAGTCGAGCGTGGGCCTGGTGCCGTCGTGGCCGCCCAGGCGGGCGGTCTTGCCGGAAAGGTGGAGCATGGCCTCGGCGAGTGAAGTCTTGCCCACCCCGCCTTGGCCTACGAGCACCACGTTCCTTACGTTACCGGTCTTGGGAGCACCCATGATGACCTCCTTGCAGGGCCGCGCGCAATGCGCGACGCCAACGGGGAGAGTTCGCGGTCGGTGCCGTCCCGGGAGCAGCATGGTCGGCAGCCGAGCCGACTCACCCTCCAAATGTCCTATGCCACCACCCTACCCTCACGGACGGCTGTCCATGCATACCTTTCGGCACACGTATGAATACAGGCGGCGAGAGGAAGAGACAAGCTTGTGGGGCAATTATTGAACCCCGTCGATGTAAACAAAAAGCCGCCACAGACCGTAAGACCTGTGGCGGCTTCGCCTCAATTAATAGTTGAGTAAATACCTGAGTCTACCCCTCGATACGGCTCAAGAACTCACGCGTGCGCTGCTCGCGCGGATGGTCGATAACCTGTTCGGCAGATCCCTCCTCGACAATGCGACCGCCGTCCATAAAGACCACGCGGTCGGCAACATCGCGCGCAAATTGCATCGCGTGGGTCACGATTACCATCGTCATATTCTGCGCCGCCAGGTCCTTAATGACACGCAGCACCTCGGCCGTCAGCTCGGGATCGAGCGCCGAGGTCGGCTCGTCAAAGAACAGGATCTCCGGGTCGAGCGCTAGGGCGCGGGCAATACTCACGCGCTGCTGCTGACCGCCCGAAAGCTCACACGGAACCTTATTCTCGTTGCCCATAAGCCCCATCTGAGCAATCAATTCATACGCACGAGCTTCCGCCTGCTCGCGCGGGCGCTTAAGCACGCGGATCGGCGCGTCGATGATGTTTTTCATCACGGTATAGTGCGGGAACAGGTTGTAATTTTGGAACACCAGGCCGAATCGCGAGCGCGCCTGCTTGGGCACATCGCCCTTCGCATAGACCGCGCCCGATCCCACATCCGTCGCAACCGCAAGGTCGCCAAACGAAAGCGAGCCACCGTCGAGTGTCTCGAGCAGCGTAGCGCAGCGCAGCAGCGTGGACTTACCGCCACCCGAAGGCCCGATAATCGCCACGACCTCACCGCGCTTGACTTCGAGTGAGATATCCTTGAGCACCTCATTGCCGCCAAACGCCTTACGCGCGCTTTCGATTTTCATCACTGAGTTAGTCATGATAATAGTCCAGCTTCTTTTCGGCAGCGCCCAGCAGCATCTCGACCACAAAGTTAAAGACCCAGTAGATCAACGCCGCAATCGCAAACGGCACCATGCTCACCTGCGAGGCGACCAGCGCCTTGGCGGTCGAGAACATCTCACCCACGCCAATGGCAAACGCCAGCGACGTGTCCTTGACCAGTGTGATGATCTCGTTGCCCATCGCCGGCAGAATACGCTTGGCGACCTGCGGCATCACGATATACAGAAACGTCTGCAGACGCGAGTAGCCCAGCACCTCGGCGGCCTCATATTGACCGCGCGGAATCGACTGCAGGCCCGAGCGATAGATCTCGGCAAAGTAGCCGGCGTAGTTGATGATGAATGCCACGACGCACGCCGTCCATTTGGAATCGGGCGTGAGCGAGATGCCAAACACGTAGTACGGGGCAAAGTAGATCGCAAACATCTGCAGCATAAGCGGCGTGCCGCGCATGACCGAAATATAGATGCGCGCGATCCAGCGAAGCGGCGCAATTTTGCTCATGCGCATAAACGCCACGGGAATTCCCAGCGGAATCGACCCCAACAGCGTCAGCACAAACAGCTGCAAGCTGACCAAGAATCCCTGGCCAAGCATCTGCATCATGACCTGAATAGACAACCCAAGCTCTCTTTCACAGTAACGGAACAGCGAACCCAATGCTAAAGCGGGTTTTCCAGGTGCCCGAGTTTGCCGTGAAAGAGGAGCGCCGCGTACTAAATGTACGCAAGCGACGGTTTGAACGGCAAAATCGGGTGCCTGGGAAAGCCGCTATTTGAGCACCCAGTTGTCGAAGGAAAGACCATAGCTTGAATACTTGTCGCACAGGTCCTTGACCGTGCCGTCCTCGTAGAGCGCCTTGAGTGACTCGGTTACAGCATCGGCCGACTTGGTGTCGCCCTTCTTAAAGCCGACGGCGTAGTGCTCGCTGGACAGCGGCTTGTCGAGCTGCGTATAGGCATCGGGCTTGGCGGCCAGCTGATACTGAGCGATCGAGAGGTCACAGGCAACGGCATCGACCGCACCACTCTCGAGCTGCATAAACGCCGTGTTGTACTCACCGATGGTATCGAGCGTGGCAAACGTCGCGGCCAGATCCTTCTGGTCGCCCTCGAGCACATCCTGCGCAGCGGAATCAGTCTGGGTAATCACGGTCTTGCCGGCAAGATCCTCCCAGCTCTTGATACCCGCGTCCTTCTTGACCACGAGCACCTGCTCATTGAGCATGTACGGCTCGGAGAACGTGTAGTCGTCCTCGCGACCCTCCATGGTAAAGCCGTTCCAGATGCAGTTGATGGCGCCGGAGTTGAGCAGCGTGTCCTTGGCATCCCAGTCGATGGCCTCGTATTTGACCTCCCAACCCTGCTTATCGGCAACAGCCTTGGCCAGATCGAGATCAAAGCCGGTGTACTCGCCATCGTCGCCCACAAAACCGTACGGAGGATAGGACTTATCAAAGCCCACCACGAGCTTCTTGGACTCTGCAGCGCCCTTCACATCCTTGGCCGCGGCAGAGCCAGCAGCGGAGCCCTTGCCGGCACCACCGCCGCAACCGACAAGACCAAGGCCGAGCACCGTGGCAAGCGAGCCGGCTAGACCAACAAACTGACGACGAGACATATCGGTGTTCATGGTATTCCCCCTTGATAGCACTTTAGTTAGGTAAAGTGAGTCATGTAACGTTCAGAATCATACACTTTACCTTGATGGAGCACAAGGTTGGGGTTGCCCGGCGCGGGCGGGGAGCGGCGCGTAATTAAGTTTCCTGCTCTACAGTCCTGCGCAAGACGGAAAGCACATTAAGTGCTTTCCTTTGCGTGCGGAACTCGCGATAAACTTAATTACGCGCCGCTCCCCGCCCGCGCCGGGCAAACGTCGTTGGGCTTATCACTGACAGGAAATGGGCGCTTGCATATCGCCCGTTGGCTTGGCACGGTACAATGCTTGCAGCTTTTAATTCATGAATTAGTGGAGTTATTGATGGCAGAATCTCGTGCGGAGCGTAGGGCTCGTCGTGCTTTGGCGGAGGCGGCTGAGGGGTCGGAGGGGATAAAATCTTCTACGAAATCCAAGTCGTCTCAGGATGCGAAGGGTAAGTCAGCCAAGGGCAAGGCTAAGGCCAAGCGCCCCAGTTCTCGTCGGAACGAGGACAAGGCATCTCAGACTCGCTCCAAGCGCTCGCATAAAGATCCGGTTTCGTCTGCGCGTAAGGCTGTGGACCCCAAGTCTCCCTGTTCGATCATGAAAGCTTGCGGTGGGTGTACGGCGCTCAATCGTCCTTATAAGAAGCAGTTGGCGGCCAAGCAGGCTGCTATGGAGGAGCTGTTTGCTGAGCTCTGCGAGCGCGAGGGCATTAGCGTCGACCCCATTCGCGGTATGGGAGTCACCCTGGGAGACCCGGGCAAATATCCTGCGCCGCGTGGTTTTCGTCATAAGGCTGCCACTCCGTTTGCTCCCGGCAAAGAGGGCGCTGTCCGCTGCGGCTTTTTTGAACGTGGGACACACAGAATCGTTGCTGTTCCTGAATGCCCTGTCGAGGCACCGGGCGCCCGTCAGATTCTCAACGGCATCGCGCGTGAAGCTGAGCGCCTGCACATTCCCGCCTTTAACGAGGACAAGCATCTGGGCTTGCTCCGCTATGCCGTCGTCCGCTGCGGTTGGCGTACCGACCAGGTCATGGTCACGCTCGTAACCGCTCAGCGCGACTTGCCGCATGCGCAGGAGTTCTTTGAGGCTGTCGCCGCACTCAATCCGCACATCGTCACCGTCGCCCAAAACATCAACGGACGCCCCGGCAACGCCATCCTCGGCGAGGAAACTCGCATCGTGTATGGCGCCGAATGCATGCGCGACCAGCTGCTCGGCTGCGAGTTCGATATCTCCCCCACCGCGTTTTATCAGACCAACCCGCAACAGACCGAGCTGCTCTATCAGCTCGCTATCGACGGCATGGATTTGCACCAGGGCGATGTGCTCATGGATGCCTACTGTGGCAGCGGTACCATCGGTCTTTGCGCCGCGAAGGATGCCCAGAACAAGGGTATCGGCATTATGCTGCTCGGCGTGGAGCGCAACCCGGCGGGCATTGCCGACGCACGTCGCAATGCCGAGCTCAACGGCCTCACCCGCAGCACTTGGTTTATGGCCGACGACGCCACCGACTACATCCTAGATGCCGCCGACAACAACGAGCGGATCGATGTCCTTTCCATCGACCCGCCGCGCGCCGGCTCCACCCCCGAGTTCCTCGAAGCCGCCTGCGCACTCAAGCCGCGCCGCATCACCTATATCAGCTGCAACCCCGTGACCCAAGAGCGCGACCTGCACCAGCTCCTCGACGGAGGCTATCGCCTGCTCAAGATCACGCCCGTCGACATGTTCCCCCATACCGACCACACCGAAACCGTAGCGGTCCTCGAGCGCCGCTAATCCACCCCGGTAGATTTTCGGGACAAGAAAGGGGGCGGCCCGTCTGGACCGCCCCCTTCGCTTGGTTTATGAACTCCGCTACATCCCCTTGCGCAGGTCACACACGCCGGCTGCCGCCATCTCGCGCAGCAGTGTCTCGCGGTCGCGCGTCACGATCAAATCCAGCGGGAAGTGAATCTCGTCGAGCATCTTGCGCGCGTGATCGAGCTTGCCAATGGCCATGCCAATGTGGGCATCGGTCGACACGCCAATACCCACGCCCAGCTCGGCGCAGCGCTCGGCGATCTTGCGGCATACGGCCCAATGCTCAGTGTCGACACCGTGTTCAAGACTATGGTTGTTGATCTCGATGATCTTGTGCTTGGCCTTGGCCGCCAACAGCACCTCATCGATATCGAACGGCACGCCCGAGCGCCCCGCATGCCCAAGCATGAACACCTTGGGGTGCTCCAGGGCATTGATGTACATCTGGGTCGTTTGGGCGAGCGTCGCGCCTTCGGCAAACTGCGGGTTATGCACGCTTGCCACCAAATAATCCAAATTACGCGTCACCAAATCGAACAGCGAATGCTCACGACTATACGAATCGCCGGCGATATCGAGCGAAACGGGAATGTCTTCGCCAAACAAGCTGCCGTCCAGCGAAACGATATCAGCCTCGGCACCGCGGAGCACCAGCACGCCGCTCCAAATGCGCGGCCAGATATCCTGGTTAATAAAGAACTGGAAACTGCGCAGGTCATTGGGGCAAGGCGTAACCATCGAGCTTAAATGATCGGCGGAACCGAGCACCTGAAGGCCACGCTCCGCCGCCCAATAGATGTTCTCCTCAATGGTTGAGTACGCATGCGCGGAGAACATCGTATGAGTATGGATATCACAGGAAAGCAGGTAGGGCATCAGGTCTCCTTGTCCAGCATGGCCGTCGCGTATATTCATTGTACGCATAGCTTTCGGCAGTCGTAAAACTGCTTCATCCCAATCACACAACGGCATAGACAACGGGGTCTGGCTTAACACCAAACCCCGTTTCACGTAAAACATTGTAAGCAGAGCGCTTTACTTTTAACGATACTCGTCCGCCAACTGTTTCCAAGCGGGTAGCGAATTGATAATCGTTTCGTAACTCACGCAATAGCCCAGGCGGAACCAACCAGGCATGCCAAAGCTGTCCGAGGGCACCGCAAGCAGCTCATACTTCTTCGCGCGCTCACAGAACGCATTCGCATCGGGCTCCAGTGCCTTCACCCACAGGTAGAATGCACCATCCGGCTCAACATAGGTGTAGCCGTACTCCGCTAGTGCGTCGGTAAGCGCGGTGCGGTTGCGAGCATAGGCCTCGACATCACTCGGCTCATCGATGCAATCGATGATCACGCGCTGGAAGAGCGCCGGTGCGCACACAAAGCCCAGCGTACGGGCGGCACCCGCAACAGCCGGCATCAGACGCGCCGCCTGCGGGTTGGTGTTGGGAACCAAAATCCAGCCCACGCGCTCGCCCGGCAGCGACAGCGACTTGGAGTACGAATAGCACACGACGGCGTGCTCGTAAATCGAGGGCACCCAAGGCACCTCGGCGCCGTATACAATCTCGCGATACGGTTCATCCGAGATAAGCATAATCGGGTTCTCGGGATCGCGCTTGGCGTTGACCTCGCACAAAACTTTAGCCAGGCGCGTCAAGGTATCGCGCGTATACACAGCGCCGGTCGGGTTATTGGGCGAGTCGATAATGACGGCAGCCGTCTTATCGGTAATCGCCTTGAGCACGTTATCCACGCTCAGCTGGAACGTATCTTCATCGGCGAGCGCCTCGACACACGTACAGCCGGCCTTCTCAATCCACACACGATACTCCGGGAAGTACGGAGCGATAACGATGACCTCGTCGCCCGGATTGGTAATCGCGTTGAGCGTACAGGTGAGCGAAGCTGCCGCACCCACCGTCATAAAGACATCCTTGCCCTCATAGCTCGTGCCAAAACGGCGGTTGAGCGATTCGGCGACGGCTGCACGACATTGTGGCTGGCCAGGCGCGGGCGTATAGCCGTGCAGCTGGTCGCTCGGCAGCTCCAAGGCCTTCTTAATGGACTCCGCCACGGCAGCAGGCGCCGGAACGCTCGGGTTACCCAGTGAGAAATCGAACACGTTCTCTGCACCGATCTGCGCCTTGCGTTCAAGGCCATAGCTAAAGATCTCACGGATGATGGAGCTCTCCGCACCGCGAGCATACATACTTTCGTTGATCATCTGTTCCCCTTTCGCATAGGCGCTATTGTACGCTTTAGCCGAGCAAAGCGCCGCAGCAATGTTGATTGGGGACAGACTTAAATGCGTGAAAACGCTCATTTAAGTCTGTCCCCAATCAACAGATGGCCCCATATCGCTCAAAAGAAAGAGCCTCCGCAGGTTTCCCCGCGGAGGCTTTTGCTACAAAGATTACTCGTCGACGTCAGTATTGCCGCCGGCCTTCTTTTCGTCAGCGCTCTCGGCATCGTCAGCATCCTCAGACGCGACGCCGGCGTCCTCCTGCATGGCCGCCTGCGCAAAGGCCGCGGCATCAGCCGCCAGCTCCTCCTCGCTCATACGAGGCGCGCGCTTCTTGGTCGGCATGCCGGCCGCCTTGGCATTGCGCTCCTCCTTGGCCGCCAGGATATCGCCCTCGCGCTCAAGATAGGCGTCCCACTCGTTATCGAGCAGGGCATTCACGGCATCGCCCTCGAAAGTCTCGCGCTCAAGCAGCACCTTCGCCATCAGATCAAGCTGATCGCGACGGGCATCCAAGATCTCAACAGCACGACGATGGGCCTCGCGCATGATGCGCTGAACCTCGATATCAATGCGGCGCGCCGTCTCCTCGGAGTAATCCTGATGATCGGCATAGTCGCGGCCCAGGAATACCTGATGCTGCGCCTCGCCAAAGACCTGAGTGCCCAGCTCCTCGCTCATGCCCAGGCGCGTGACCATCTCGCGCGCCATCTTGGTCGCGCGCTCCAGGTCGTTGCTCGCGCCCGACGTGATGTCATCGCACATGAGCTCCTCGGCAACGCGACCGCCCAAGAACACGGCGAGCTCGTCGAGCATCTCGTTCTTGGTCTTGAGGAAGTGATCCTCCTGCGGAAGCTGCAGTGTGTAGCCCAGGGCCTGACCGCGGCTGACGATCGAGATCTTATGAACCGGATCGGAGTGCTCCAGGATGTGGCCCACCAAAGCGTGGCCGCTCTCGTGGTAGGCAATCGTGGTGCGCTCGGCTTCGGTCATCACGCGACCCTTGCGTTGCGGTCCGGCAATCACGCGCTCCATCGACTCCTCGACCTCGTCCATCGAGATCACGGAACGATGACGGCGAGCGGCCAGCAGCGCAGACTCGTTGAGCAGGTTCGCCAAATCGGCACCAGTAAAGCCAACGGTCATCTGGGCGAGCTTCTCAAACTTCACGTCCTCGTCCATCGGCTTGTTCTCGGCATGCACGCGCAAGATCTGCTCGCGGCCCTTCACATCCGGACGGTCGACCGTAACCTGACGGTCAAAACGACCGGGACGCAGCAATGCCGGATCCAGGATGTCAGGACGGTTGGTCGCGGCGATCAGGATGACCGACTCGCTTTCCTCAAAACCGTCCATCTCGACCAGCAGCTGGTTGAGCGTTTGCTCGCGCTCGTCGTGACCGCCGCCCAAGCCAGCTCCGCGCTGACGTCCCACGGCATCGATCTCGTCAATAAAGATGATTGACGGAGCCTGAGACTTGGCCTCCTTAAAAAGGTCGCGCACGCGGCTGGCGCCGACACCCACGAACATCTCGACAAAGTCGGAACCCGAGATGCTAAAGAACGGCACGCCCGCCTCGCCGGCGACGGCCTTGGCCAGCAGGGTTTTACCGGTACCCGGAGGGCCAACCAGCAACACGCCGCGCGGAATCTTGGCGCCCAGCTTGCGATAGCGGTCCGGATCGCTCAAAAAGTCGCGAATCTCCTCGAGCTCCTCGACTGCCTCGTCCACACCGGCAACATCCTCAAACTTGACCTTGGGGCGCGTTGCCTCGTTGGTCTTGGCGTTGGTCTTGCCAAACTGCATGTTCCTGTTGTTGGCGCCCATCATCTGGCGCATAAAGTAGAACATGATGGCGATCAGGGCGATCGTCGGAAGCACGCTCATCGCCAAGTCGCCCCAAAAATCGGGGTCATTGGTGTTGACGATGTACTTGGTATCGGGGTGCTCCGCCATAAGCTCGGCAAGCGAATCGGAGCCGACATAGGTCGAGGAGAAGCTCTTGAGCTCGCTCGTGTCACCCTTGTCCTTTTTCGTCTTCCAGTAATGACCCGCCACGCTTCCGTCTTGAACCGTATAGGTCAAATCTTCGACGCGATCCTGCTTAATGGCGTTAACCATCTCGCTCGTCGCGAGCTTTACGGTATTGCTGGAATTGGCAAAGCCGGAGCCCATGTTAAAGAAGGCGTAGCCCAGAAGCGCGCAAGCCAAAATAAAATACAGCCAGCCCGTACGCGTGGGCTTCTTGCCTCCGGGCATCCCCGGGATCTTAGGCTCCCGGGGAGTCTGGGAATTGTTATCGTTACGGTCGTCGGGCATCTTACGAATAAACCTCCGGTTTCAAAATGCCCAGATACGGAAGGTTACGATAGCGCTCGGCATAGTCGAGGCCGTAGCCCACCACAAAGGCATCGGGGCAATGGGTTCCAACATACTTGGGCGTGACGGCCGAGGTACGGTCCTCAACGTCCTTCCACAGGAAGGCGGCAACCTCCAGCGAAGCGGGCTTGCGGCTCTCGAGGTTCTTCATCAGATACTTGAGCGTCAGGCCCGAGTCCAGAATGTCCTCGACGATCAGCACGTCGCGACCGCGGATGTCGATATCCAGGTCCTTAATGATACGCACGATGCCCGAGGACTTCACACCGTCGCCATAGCTCGAAACGGCCATGAAATCGATGTTGGTCGGCAGCTCGATCTTGCGCATCAGGTCGCCCATAAAGACCACGGCGCCGCGCAGGACCGCAATCAGCACCAGATCCTTACCCGCGTAGTCGCGAGTAATCTGCTCGCCTAGGCGAGAGACGATACCGTCGATATCCTCCTGCGTAAACAGAACCTTCTCGATATCCGGATGTTGAGAAGCCATGACAACCCTTTCTTGTGCTTATCGCCCACACACCGCCGTATGGACGCGAACTTCACATTCTAGCAGCGCACGGGGTATATTTTCCAGCCCGTACGCCATCAGCGCGGGAATACCGTCAACGTCGCACAGAATAGCTGGCGTGGGACGCTATTCCGCATCGACCACGCGGAGCAGATATGCCACGCGCGTTGCGGCCGTGCACTTAAAACGCTCGTCCGCGCGAACTCCGGCGACCCATACCACGGCACCTCCCGGAGCCGTTCTCACCACAGGAACGCCTGCGCGCTCAGAAACGGGAATACGAGCCTCGTTCAGCAGGTCTGACACTTTCTTGCTTCGGCCGTTCATCCCCAACGGGCACATCACATCTCCCGGTGCGGGACCGTCCACCCACAGGCGCGCCAATCGCGCCTCGGCAGGGATCTCGCCACGCGAGCCCGCCAGGATCCGCTCACTATCGCTGTCG
This sequence comes from Collinsella sp. AM40-7AC, assembly GCF_003468125.1. Lineage (NCBI taxonomy): Bacteria > Bacillati > Actinomycetota > Coriobacteriia > Coriobacteriales > Coriobacteriaceae > Collinsella > Collinsella sp. AM40-7AC. Next base: position 35,929 of record NZ_QSGK01000015.1, read on the forward strand.
GCAAAACCCAGGGCAGCCGCGTCTACCAAAGCTGTCACTTCCCCGGCAGCCGCAAGCTCACGGGCGCGGCGCACGATATCGCATCCCGGTTCAACGGCCATCGGCTCTGCGACCAGCACACGTCCCCCGCCCAACGGCAAACGACCGGGTACGGTAACCCAGTCCGCGACCAGGCCCTCGCGAGCCACCGGCGCCTTAAACGCCAGCATGCCAAACTCAATGCGTGCGTCAATCCCCGCCGGAAGCGTGACCGAGCCGGCGCCCTCGGCAACGCAGGAAAGGACTCGCTCCACATGTCGCATCTCTGGACGAGCGTCCGGATCGATGCGTTTAATCGCCAGTCTCACGATGCGCCGCGCGATTACCACCTCAGCCGCGGCCAGTCGACGAGCGTCAAGGACCAGTGCACCCGCCGCCTCCTTACGCAGGCAGCTTCGGAACGCCTGTGCGGAAAGCTGGGAAAGAAAGGCATCCTCATCGCCTAAGATCTCGCAGGCGGCGCCAATCGTCTTACAGACGCTCGCGTTGCGCTGCGCCACCACCGGCATCACCCGATGGCGCACATAGTTGCGCAAGTACGAAACGTCCTCGTTGCTTTCATCTTCACGCCACGGTTGACCATGCACCTGCAGATAGCCTACGAGCTCATCATGAGTCAGGTCGAGCAAGGGACGCACCACGATATTCCTCCGGCGAGGTATGCTCGATAGACCAGCGGGCCCCGAACCCTTAATCGCGTTCATCAAAAACGTTTCCGCGCGATCCGAAGACGTGTGCGCGGTGCAGATACGAGCCGCCGTTCGCGGTGCCCCCGTCTGGGCGCAGAGCTCGCGAACATACCTTCGCGCCGCGGCATAGCGCACCTCGCGGGCAGCCGCCTCGATATTGCCCGATTCATCATCAAAATAGGCATGCTCAACACACAGCGGTAGACCATATTGCGCGCACAGGTCACGTACAAAGGCCTCATCGCCATCGGATGCCTCCGCGCGCAGGTGATGGTTCACATGCAGCACGTGTAGTCGCTCGCGCGCGATGGGGGCTACACCACGCCCATCCAGAATATCCAACTTTGATGTGCATGCCATAAGGAGCAAAGCCGTCGAGTCCGCACCACCTGATACCATGAGCACCACGGGGGCAGCCGTCTGCCGCGTTGCCAGGGCCCTATCATCGGCCCACGATGCAGCATGGTGTCCATAATGCTGAGATACCGTTGGCATTTGCTTCCTCCTCTATTCGTTCGCACCCATTGTATCCTTTGGAATATTATGTCTCGTCTGCACCTTCATATCCTTGGCAGCGGCTCAAAAGGCAACTGCGCGTTCATCGAAGGCCCCCGAGGGCTCATCATGATTGACGACGGTCTTTCTCGCCGCGAGACATTAAAGCGCATGGCAGAACTGGGGCTCTCGGCAGATAATGTCTCGGCTCTTCTCATCACTCATGAGCACAGCGACCACATCAAAGGTCTCGATGTCTGGTGCAAGCACTGGCACGGCCCCCTCTATGCCAGCAGGGGCACACTTTCGAGCAAAGAAAATCTTTCGTATCTGTCTGTCGAGGAGTTCGATCCCGGTGACACCCTATCCATTGCCGGCATCCACGTGCAAACCTACTCAACATCACACGATGTCATCAATCCAGTCGGCTATCGATTCGACGCCCTCGATGATTCCATCGGCTTTGCCACCGACACCGGAGAGCTATCAAGCCAAGCCATGAACACCCTCAAAGATTGTCGAGTCCTCGCGCTCGAAAGCAACCACGATGTGACCATGCTGCGCGAGGGAGAATATCCCCGCTTTCTTCAGGAGCGCATCCTGTCTGCAAGGGGGCACCTCTCCAACGACCAAGCCGCCGAAGCCGCGCGCGAACTCGTTACCGATCGCACCGAACAGCTCATTGCCATGCATATCAGCCAAGATAACAATCGCCCGAGCCTTACCGTCAAAAGCTATGCCAAAGCTCTAGCCGCAACCCTAGATGACGAGCTCGGCAGCTCTGCCACCCTTCTCCAAGGATCGCGAAAACTCTCGATACGCCCCGCAAGCCAGTATCGGCCAGCAACCATTCAATAGACTGTTCTAGACAGCAAAAGGGGCTGGGAATCGCTTCCCAGCCCCTTTTGCTGTCTTTTAATAGCGAAGAACACCAACGAAGTTAGTCGATGGAAATCTTCGTAACGTTCTTCTTCTCGACGATCTTGGGAACCGTAACGGTAAGGATGCCGTCAGCGTACTTAGCCGAGAGGCCCTCGCTCGAAGCGTCCTTTAGATACACGCCACGCGTTGCGCTGTACGAACTGAACTCCTTCTGCAGGAAGTTCTTGCCCTCGTTCTCCTCGTCTTCCTCGACATTCACGCTAATGGACAGGCGGCCCTCGTTAAGCTCGACATCGATATCGTCCTTGGCGACGCCGGTCAGATAAGCCTTGACCTCATAGCCATCGCCCTTATCCTCAACGTCAACGGGGAACGCCTTAGAGGCAATCGAGCTGTTCGCTAGGTCACTCATATCATCAAACAGATCGAACAACGAGCTTGCAGAGGGACGAACGCCAAAAACCGAACGATAAGGAACCATGCTTGCCATGTTTACCACTCCTTTATAGGACTGCCGAGTCATCTTCTAGGTGACTGGGACTTCTTTTGACGCTCTTATATATGCCCACCCGATGCTCATATATACATCGACTATAAAGTTTTTTGAGTCCATTACTATCAGCATATCTAAGTGTGTTCCACTAAGGTTTTAGGAAGGTAAAGGTTCTTTGAACCAGAGCTTAAATAATGAGTATGTCCACAGCTATAAATAACAAGGGGCTTACAATGAGCGCGTACACGTTGTTGGTAACGAGCTAAAGGGCATCATGGACGACCAAAACCAGAACAATATGTTTATGCCGACGCAAGGGGAAGATACTTCCACGCAGCCGCCACGGTTCCATCGCCCTCACATCTCGCAAGAGCCCATTAATGATCCAGAGCCCGAGTATGTGACGAGAAATCGATATCAAACACTCGAGGATACCCAAACGGGACGTAAACATATGGGCGTCGCATCGGGCGATCCCGTATATCTGAAAGATGCACCGTTATCAAAAAACAGCGCAATCAATGACGACCCGACGGAAACGCGCATAACTCGGCAGCAAAGAGGTCCTCGACCCAAGCAAACCTTAACGCATTCGGCTCGTTATCTCGAAACGCCAAAACAGGGAAAGTCAATCTTCGTTTCGTCAAGTAAACGACGCAAGCAGCATCAGCTGACAATCCTGCTTATGATCATTGCGTCCATAGCAGTTGCCCTTGTTATACGATTTATTTGCTTTAAATAAAGGCTCAATACCGAAAACAACAAGATCGTCTGGTGTAATTGAGTCATTTACACCCCGTAAACGCAAAAAAGGGGGAGGCCGCGAGGCCTCCCCCTTCTTC
>NZ_QSGK01000016.1:0-30103 GCF_003468125.1 Collinsella sp. AM40-7AC
ATGCCCTGCGGCACCGCGAGGGGCGCTCGAAAAGGTAAACGTCCGGGAATCCGGGCCTACTGCCCCTGCGCCCTGTAACGGGCCTCGGTGGCCTCCTTGGCCGGTCGCCACCAGGACTCGTTCTCCACGTACCAGCCGATGGTCTGCTTCAGGCCCTCGGCGAAGTCGGTGTGGGCCGGCCTCCAGCCCAGCTCGCGCTGGAGCTTCGTGCTGTCGATGGCGTAGCGGCGGTCGTGGCCGGGGCGGTCGGCGACCCAGTCGAAGTCCTCGGGGTCGCGCCCCATGGCCTCCAGGATCATGCGCAGGACCGTGATGTTGTCCCTCTCGCCGTCCGCTCCGATGAGGTAGGTCTCCCCCGTGCGGCCCTTGGTCAGGATGTCCCAGACGGCCGAGGAGTGGTCCTCGGTGTGGATCCAGTCGCGGACGTTCTCGCCGCGGCCGTAGAGCTTGGGGCGGACGCCGTCGATGATGTTCGTGATCTGCCTGGGGATGAACTTCTCCACGTGCTGGTAGGGGCCGTAGTTGTTGGAGCAGTTGGAGATCGTTGTCCGTAGGCCGTAGGTGCGGGTCCATGCGCGCACGAGCATGTCGGAGCTGGCCTTGGTGCTCGAGTACGGGCTGCTCGGGTGGTACGGCGTCTCCTCGGTGAACTTGGCCGGGTCGTCGAGTGCCAGGTCGCCGTAGACCTCGTCGGTGGAGACGTGGTGGTAGCGGACGCCGTGCTTGCGGACGGCCTCCAGCAGGCGGAAGGTGCCCTCGACGTTGGTGCGGAGGAACGGCTCGGGGTCGGCGATGGAGTTGTCGTTGTGGCTCTCGGCGGCGTAGTGCACGATGGCGTCGTGGCCCGGGACGACCCTATCGAGCAGAGCGGCGTCGCAGATGTCGCCCACGACGAGCTCCACGCGGTCGGAGGGCAGACCGGCGATGTTCTCGGGGTTGCCGGCGTAGGTCAGCTTGTCCAGGACGGTCACGTGCACGTCGGGGTGGTTGTTGACCACGTAGTGCACGAAGTTGCTGCCGATGAAGCCGCAGCCGCCCGTGACGATGATGTTGTGGGGTTCAAAAATCTCAGACATGAAAATCCAATCTGAAGCATGTATAGCTTCTTTAGTATGCCGCAGGAAGTGACGCCGCGACACTATTCAACAAAACTATCGGACATTTCGGCATGCGATAAGAGCCATAACCTTCGCAGAATTACCTCCTGTACAAAACGCCTCCGGAATGCAGTCTTTGTCGTAGTGAAAAACCGAATCCCCAGTTATTTCACGTAAGTAATGTCCTGTTTTGGCGCCGACCGGGAAATAGCATAACGATGATTCCCGCGATCTTGATAAACAGGGACGAAAGAATGGTATTTTCCGCTCGTCTTAATCTTGTAAATCTCATCCACGCTATACGGAAGATTGGGGAAATCAGCCCTTGAGATCAGCACGAAATAATTCGAGGAATACAGCACATGATGGGCAAACTCATCAGAATGGATCTCTTTTAAGCCCTCATCGACAAATACAATCGAGTCATGAACGGACGAAAGCTGGTTTCGCCAATCATAATCGGTCAGGGCGACACAGGGACAATCGCATTGCAAGGAAACGCCCGACTGCTCGCCCGTTCGCATGTAGTCTGCGACCATGTCAAACAGTGTCGTCTTACCCGTGCCGCTATCGCCACGCACAATAGTGATGTTCCGCTTGATGGTAAATGTGTACTTGGTTCCCCTGCGGCGGGAAATCTTAACGAGATGCGAACCGTTCATAAGCAGTACCTACAGATACGGAATCGACTCGTGAATCAATTCGGCCATGTTGTGAACGATTCGGCCGCTATTCACGACTTTAATTTTAAAATCCTCGCGACCAAAGTCCATCACATGATAGAGATTCACAACAAGTTTGCGGTCTTTCGCCATGTCGAGAATCCACTTGGCACAGTTGTCACCACAGGTAGAAGCGTTAAAAATTTGCTTACGATCAAATCTCATAAGCAGCAGCGTTTTCACGCCACCAGAAAGCTGGAGTGGGGAGATGGATCCAAGCACAGGGCTTTCGATGACGTTTTCGGAAACAACATCCGATCGATCAACATCTTTAATTATCGAGACTGCATAGGGATCCGTAATCCAAGAAGACCGGTAAGAGTTTTTGAAATATGTCGCTGTGTTGTAAATCGCTTCTGGCATATCGCCAAAGTAGACGCTTAACACATCCACTCCCAATCATATTGTCTTTATGGTCAACGTAATCATAACGAAAGGGGCCACCAGATAAACGGTGACCCCTAAAAGAAAACAAGCTTGCGCTAGTACTCGCGCGGGCTGTTGACGATCTCGCCGGCGGCGACCTTCTTCAGGTGCTGCCCGTAGACCGACTTGCCGTAGGCCTTGGCCGCCTCCTCCAGCTCGGCGGTCGTGATCCAGCCGTTCTCCCAGGCGATCTCCTCGGGGACCGAGACCGGCAGGTCCTGGGAGTGCTCCACGGCGCGGACGAACTCCGCGGCCTCGTGCAGGCTCTCCATGGTGCCGGTGTCGAGCCACGCGTAGCCGCGGCCGAGGGTGACCACGGACAGCGTCCCCTCCTCCAGGTACATCTGGTTGAGCGTCGTGATCTCCAGCTCGCCACGGGCGGAGGGCTCGACCTCGTGCGCCTTGGCGGCCACGTCGCCCGGGTAGAAGTACAGGCCGGTGACGGCGTAGGAGCTCTTGGGGCACTCGGGCTTCTCCTCGATGGAGACGGCCCTCCCCTGCGCATCGAACTCCACGACCCCAAAGCGCTCGGGGTCGTCCACGTGGTAGCCGAAGACCGTGGCCCTCCCCGACTCGGCGTTCTGTACGGCGCGCGTCAGGTGGCGCGACAGGCCGTTGCCGTAGAAGATGTTGTCGCCGAGCACCAGGGCGCACGGCTCGCCGGCGATGAACTCCTCGCCGATGGTGAACGCCTGCGCCAGGCCGTCCGGCGAGGGCTGCTCGGCGTAGGACAGGTTCACGCCGTAGCGCGAGCCGTCCCCGAGCAGGCGCTCGAAGTTGGGCAGGTCCGTCGGCGTGGAGATGACCAGGATGTCCCGGATGCCAGCCAGCATGAGGGTGGACAGCGGGTAGTAGATCATGGGCTTGTCGTAGACCGGCAGCAGCTGCTTTGAGGTCACGAGCGTGAGCGGGTACAGGCGGGTGCCGGACCCGCCGGCGAGGATGATGCCTTTCATATAATCCGTCCTCTGTAATCGAAAATAGTTATAAATCAAGCGGTTAGTAAGAGTTTGATATTCTTTAAGTTAAACCTTCTCAATATTAACGAAAGAAGCAATTGATGAACAACCGCAAGGACACAACCCGTAGAGACGACATAACGAACGTGAGGGCCCTTGCAATATTCCTTGTAGTCCTAGGCCACAGCATTATTCTGTATTCAAGTGCGTGGGGATATTATCCAACTGAACAAAAATCAATTCTGTTGGATAATCTCAAATTCTTAAATAACGGAATCCAGATGCCCTTGTTCTTTTCGTTATCTGGCTTTTGTTTTTTATGGAGCTGGAATCGATCAAGCGATTTTATAAATCAGGTCATTAAAAAAGCTCAACGCTTAATTATCCCCTATATCATGATTGGAATATGTTGGCTCTTCCCCATCAGGATGCTCGTTAAGTATCCCTATTACAATGGCCTAACTGTACCGCACATCATCTTTAAATCAATTCTGTTGGGCGAAGACAACGGTCACCTTTGGTTTCTCCCGACTCTTTTTTTTCATTACAGCAGCCATGTCGTGCATCTTTCAAATACTCGAAAAGAGCCCTCTAACAAGTTTTAAGGTTCCGATAGTTTTCGGCGCTTCAATTTATCTTTACCATTTTGGAATACCATCAGCGAACAGATATATCAATTTGGCAGAAGCAAATGCAATATGGTTTGCGCTTGGCCTAACAATCCACTACTTGGAAGCAAACAAATGGTTCGAGAGCTATAAAAGGCGTAAAAGCATATCAATAGTCCTAATACTATTATTCCTTGTAAACTTACTAAAACAAGTGGTGCCCCCCATTGCTTCCACCGCCCTTACTTGCATGGCGCTTGCATCAATTTATTGTGTCATCCCCCAAAAGGCAAACCTACTAACCGAAAAGATTAGCAAAAACAGTATGGGAATATATCTTTTTCATTCTCCACTGGTTTACATTTCTTTTACCTACTGGCCCAACATAGCCCCAATGGCGATGGCAGCAATTAACCTGATTGGATTTGGATCAGTCGCCTATATGTTGACGAATCTAATTCGAGCCACAAATATGGGTTGGATAATCGGAGAAACGCCAAAGGCACCACACGATAAGAAATAGGGAAAGCAATAGCCAAGGAATACAGCTAATTAAACTGTTTCTTCCATTTATCGATGCTCGTCCAGGGAAGATTAATCTCAGTTTTAACGGGATGGTTTACCCAATCAGCTAATTTATGGAGATAGCCGTCCTCGCGTTCAAGAACGGGAAGTCCCGTGTCTTCACCGATTTGGCGGGCTCGATTATCAATTGCAATAATTAGAGAGCGATGTCCTCCATTTAAACAGCGGATGCCCGCATGGAGACGCGTCCCCACATAATCAAACTCCTCGGTTTCAATTACACGATTAAGCTCTTCGGTATTGGGGCCTATGACATTAAATTGCTTCAGATCGACTATTTGATCAAGACACCAATCAACATCATGGCTTCCTTGAATCCAAATCGTTACCTTTTCGTATTCCGACGACAGCAATTCCAGCATCTTACGGTCACGTTCCGCATCGAAACAATAATCGGTAATTGACGTAACAACGTTTTTAGAACGCTTAGAGGATATCTCGAGTTGCCTAGATGGGGTTAACGACCACATGGTCGGACATGCGGTATTAAGAACATTCTCTATGCCAATAGAGTTAAGCCTCTTCTTAGTCATTTCATCTCGAACACTATGAAGATATTCATCGGATAGCAAGGTTTTATAGAACTTCTTTGTATAGGCGTCGATAGCATCGTCCACCCCAATATCAGACATGCCCACGCCGAACAAAACAACATTTCTATTATTGCCCAACCGCTTGGCAAGCGCCCATTGCTGCTGATCAGCCATATGCGTATACAGAATATTGGTGCCGCACAACAGCTTTACGTATTCAGGATACATTTCAAGCTCTTTGGAATAATAGTGCGTTGCCACATGGGGCAACGCACCGCCAAAGATTTGATCCGCGATACAGCCACAGGCATCCATGATCACATGGTCACCAGAGTTCTCGCTTCCCATAGCCGTATCCAAAAGGAGATAGCGTTCTTGCTTAACACCATCGGATTTTTCATCGTGCCTGCACGATGTCGCAGAGGCTTTAAGTAGCTGAGTCCATTGGTTAAAGCGCGCCATTAGTTTCTCCGAAATAAACGTTTGAGTAGAGCAACGTGACCGCCTTCGACGCCCGTCGAAGCAGAAGGCTGAAACGGTTCACAATAATCATCAGATAGGTTAAAAACGGCAAACACGCTGCATGCGCCACTTTCAACCGAACGAACAACAGGATGAGCGTTGCGAGAAGGCGAAAGACAGACTAGTTGGCTTAGCTCGGCGACACAAAGCGGATTCTTGCCGTCTTCCGCAAAAGAGTATATATGAATGCGAAGATAGGCCTCTTCATCATCATTTAAAAACAGCGGAACATGCCCCGCAAAAAGACCGTCCCTAGATTCAAGACTAATCCAGCGAATATCAGACTGATCAAGGGCACACCAAACTGCCGCGCGAACATCCACAGGCATCAAAGACGACTCAAAACGCACAGTCAAATCAACAGAAGAAGCTTGAATGAGCGTTTGAGACATGGCAGACGATCGCAATCGAGCATCAGCGAGATGATCGCTGAGCAAGAAGACCTTACTTAGTTCTTCGGTTTTTAGCACATTCCCGAAGGCGGACTTCCCGCTAACCAAGGATGGCTCTTCATTCAGATAACGTGTAAAGGCCTCGAAGAACATTTCATTTTCACGCTCAATCGACGTGCAGCTAAATCGATTAGGCGAATCGCATTTTGAGCCTGAAAGAGCCTCAAGAATAGAAGAAGCAATGCCGCAAGCAGAGGGCTCAGCGAGGTGGATGGTGCCCTCCGGAAAGTCGAGTAGATTATTCTCACGGTTTATTTCAATTACCGAAAGCTTCGATGCAAGCATTTCGAAAGGCAGGCGAGAGGGATTAGTCACGCTCAACGATACGCCGGCAACACACTTGGCATAAAGCGAGGCGCATTCATCAGCGGTCAAGATGCCGAGGCTGCGTACACGTGGATCACGAATGGGAGGCATTGCGTCTTCGCCGTATAAATATACGACAACTGCATCGTCGAGCTTGAGAAGCAATTTAATTGCATCAAGCAACATGCCAGACAAACGCCGATCCTTATTGGATTGATAAATAGCACAGATGGCATACTCTCTGCTTAGATTTTGTTCCTGCGCAGTATATATATCGCTAACGCCAAAATCACAATATGGGACTTCATGCGAATAATAGGGTTCAACTTTTTTAGAAAGCCATCTGCCTATTGTTATGGGGTTCAGTTCATAACGATAACTTGCTTCGGCATTTAGATACATCTCCCCCATCGGATAGAACCAAGGTTCAAAATCCTGAATGAAGTAGAACTTATGGGTGCACTTCTGCATAGATGCAAAGTGCGCCGTATTCCAAGCGGTGGCGATTACTGCAAAAAAATCCTCGGACACACTCGGAGCCACACGAACTTCTTTAGGCGAATAACCAAACCAATCCTTTATTTCGGTCTGAACTCTATGAGCACTTTTGTATGCTTCACAGCCCGGCATAATGTAAAAGTAGTTCTCATATCCGCGAGAATCTAGAAAGGAAGCCTTGCTGCAGATGGTTCGAAAGCCGCCAGAACCCTTTGCCGGCGGAGATATTATCCAGGCAATTTGTTTCATTTAAAGCACTCAAATCGCTTCGTAGTCAAAAGGATCGAACTTATATAACGCTGCGCGCTTGGGATCTCGAGAAAAGTTAACGGAGAACCATGGATCTCCCTCAGAGAAACGCTCGGACCAGTTATGCAACAATCGTGCCTTATCCTCAAAATGCTTATGAGAGCGAGATTTACTATCAAGGGATTTGTCAACACATGCCATATGGTAGAGACATGCCTCTGGTGTATAGATCACTTTTAACCCAGCTTGAGAAGACTTGAAGCAAATATCAACATCCGAATAGTCAAGAAGATACGACTCATCAAAACCACCCAGACGATTAAAATGTTCGCGTGAAATAGCTAAACAGACACCACTCACCGCCGATACATCCCTTACGGTCAATGGCATATAGATATAGCCAGGAGAAGAGCGATGAATGCCTTGCGACAGGTTGACGATTGATTCTCCAACATAAGACAGGCCTGCCTGCTGCACAATGCCGTCAAGATCGCACGTCATTGTTCCAACGACGCCAACATCCTCTCGTTGAGAAAAACCGACGAGAGTCTTTAGCCACGAGGAGTCTAGTGCCTGAATATCGTCATGAATAAAGACGAGTTGCTCGCCACGCGCGGCGAAAGCACCGGCATTTCTCCACACAGATATATTAAAGGGGTCATCAAGCGCGTGAACGATATAGCGGCAACGAAGTCCAGAGCTCGATTGCTTAACAGCAGCTTCCACTTCCTGCGAGCACACGAAAACGACTTCAAGATCATCAAAATCGGTGTCATTGATTGAAGATACAAGAGTCGAAAGAACCGAAGAATTGCCGCGGGTGGTAACGATTAATGAACAGGACTCAGATGAAGGAACATCATAAATGGGGCTATAACGAAAAGCACGATTATGAGAATTGACCACAGTCGCCTTGATACCGCATCTATCAAGGTGCTCCTGAACAGCTTTTATTCCAGCGAGGGTTGCATAGGGTTTACTATCGGAATTACCCGCAGTCGAATTCTCGCTTATTCTCCAGTGATACAAGATTTTAGGAACGTGATGGATCGTCCCACCAAGTTCGGCAATCTTCAGCACCATGGCATGGTCCTGGGCGCCATCCAACTCGCTGTTAGAAAGGTCAATTCTGTCTAAACATGCCCTCTTAATAGTAAGAAGGTGGCAAATATAATTATTGTCTCGAGCCATATCAAGACTAAAATCCGGCTTAAAAGTAGGATGAGCCAAGGACCCATCAGGCAATAGCTTATCTTCATCACAGTAGAGAAGATTAATATCCGAATTTTGATTTAGAGCGTGTGCATACTCAAACAAGATATTCGGTTCGAGAACATCATCATGATCGAAAAAGCAAAGGTAGTCTCCCTTGGCCATCTTGATTCCGACATTGGTGTTCTCAGTGATACCTAGATTGCCCTCAAGATCAGTCACTTTAATTCTAGAATCTGCAGTCACGTACTCGGAAACCAAGTCGCTAAGTCCATCGTAATCTGGCGTAGAGTTAACCAGGATGAGTTCCCAATTCGAATACGTCTGAGCAATCACAGAATCAGCCATATCCCTGAAGAAATTCAAGGGAGTCTTATATAGAGGAACGATGATTGAAAACAAGGGCTGGTATGCAAGTCTTATTTGTGCTTGTGCCCGCGAATCGGATCCAGTCAATCTGCGCCCAGAAAACCAGGACAAATAACGGGGTTGATCGAATGCACACGCATGATTCCGATCAGCCTCATCCAAAAGCTCTTTAAGCATATCTTTCTTTAGATTGATAAACGTATCTAGATGACCAGAAGCCCTGTGTATGCAAATGCACAGGCTATCCCCGACCTCAGGAATATGAAGAGAGAAATTTATTAGACCAGGATTCGCATCGGCTATTAATTTATTAAATAACAAAGATTCCCCAACAACGCAGGCTTCTTCATTAAAAGCGACAATACGATCACCCTCAAGGTAATCAGTACCCGAAAGAACACCTCTAACGATTACGCCATCAACGCAGGGAATAAAGCTCTCAATTTGGATAGAAGCGAGCGCATGCACGCCAGAACGGTCAATATTGCGAAATTGTCCACAATGCTCCGCGCGCAGCAAGCCGTTAACTTTCGACTCAATCGAAAACTTGCCAGGATTGATGCGGCGCTGGTAAATTACATTATCTCCGCTAAAGAAAGACAGCGATTGGTCGACACCAAAATCGGCAAGAACAGCAACAAATTCAGTCTCTGAAATAGGAATGATTCTTGCGGGCAGAATTTGCCCATTAGGTGATTGCGACTCAACAGCATCAGGAAAAACGGATGCGGCTTCATACAGTAGATATAGCTTGCCGTCGCCACGGCAATTTAGCTTATTGTTAAATTCGGTATTAAAAACTATGCCCATATCAGCAACACTTTCCAACAACTAAAACAAACTCGCAAATCGTAGCCAAAGTAAACGGGAATACGAGGCATATCAATATGAATCGTTTGCTGTCCCCAAAGACCAAGCGACTTTGGTTAAGGATAAACGATAGGCACGGAACCAGAAGTGGCAAAAGGTAACGACTCTGGCAACCATTAACTGTCCCCAATCCAACGGGAGTAAAAGACACATAAAGTGCAGTTGCCACCAAAGTCACCGTAAACAAAAACACAAATGAGGCCCATAGAAATTGTGCGAGACCAATATGATTAACGCTAATCGAATCGGCCGAAAAAAGCCCAAACAACAATAGGCAAACAGCTGGAAGCACCTGAACCAACCCACGGATTGCATTTACAGAAATCTGAGCAGCAAGCGATCCAAGGTATGCAAAGTTCAATGCATATCCAGAAGAGGTTATCGGATTTAAATAATAAGTTGAAAAATAATTGGCGAGTATTTCCGCGTAGCGCAATGGATCGGCGAGAATGAAAGCGATTTGCTGACCAGAGTTAACATCGGAGCCGCCTCGCATATCGCCAACGTTAGATCCGCCGGCCGTTGAAAACAAGAACGGAAGCGCAAATGAGGCAAAAGCAATCAAGCCCAAAACAAACACGGCGGCATAGTAATGAACTCGTTGCTTCGAGCCCGCAAAACGATTACGCGGAACCATAAAGAAAAGACCGATTATCGGAAAATACACAGCTTTGACTGCGAGTCCTAAAAAGGTAAATAAAAATGCGAGTGCTATATTGCGATCTGTAAATTCATTTAAATCACCCCATGCATACCTCAAAAAATAAGCAAAACCGAGAATGATAAACGAAATGAGCCATGCATCATATGAGAAACATGACGCAAGAAAGATCGAAGTTGGCAGCATTCCCACAAAAGCAAATAGTCCCTTTTTTGAGGGCGTAACCTTGATTGCAATGGCAATTGCAAGACAGTAACTAAATAAATTGCAAATCCGAGCGAATTGAATCATAGAAGAAAAATCGAAATGCAGAAGGCGAGCGAGCCAAAGGCCAATTGCCGATGGAATATACCCAATGCTACTAAGCGTATAAACGAATTCTTCATGCTTGTTAACTTGCACATGACCAGAAGCGATATCAGATCTATAGGAGCCATTCAACTGCCTAGCATGCTCAAGAATTTCCGCTCGATCAAAATGGGAAAGAGAGGGCTCTTCATAGCCCTGTGCACGACGGACCGCTTCGTCAGTAAAGTTAATATCCGAATCAGTTTTTTGAGTTTCAAATAAATAAGATGTCGAAAGGGCATTGGAATAGTGAATTTGATCATCCCATGAAATACCCGTCGTTATCGGAGTGCTCACCACAAGGAAAACACCAATTGAGAATGCAGCGATAAAGAAAGCAACAGGAAGGGCAGAATTTCTCTTTCGAATGCCCGAGCAAGCCGTGAAAACCGAAGTTATGATTACCAGCAGGAAATAAACAACAGCATTAATGAACCCATTCACGAATGCAATCGTAGAGCAGCCAAAAACAATAAAGAATGCGATAATCAGCAGGGAAACGTAATCGGTAGCCTTGACCCTCGCCGAAGCAGAATGGAACAACGCTTTCAGAGAAAAGCCGCTTTGGAATAAATAGAGTATTGCGCAATAGGAAATCAGAAAAAAGAATATGAGCCGCTTTTTATTCCAGTCAGCAATATTCGAGAAATGAGAAGCCGGCGAGCCAAGAACGGTGCAGCCCTCCCAGATGACCGCCACAGCAAATGCCGTAAGCAACAGGACTAATAATTGAGCGCAGCGACCAGAACAGTTGCCACGCTTTTTTTCATCATCTGAGGAAAGGAAGATATAATATGATTGCCAAATGGCAACATCTACAACGACGCAATAGAGCGCTAAAACGAACAGCTGTGAGACAGAGTGGTTCACATAAAAGTGCTTCATGCACAGAAGCTCGACAATAAAGAGAAGAGCAACGAAGACGGCTTTCATTATTTGCTTTTGGTTTACGCATCGAGACAACACGGGGCTAATTCACCTTTATCCAAATCAAGCTGCAAGGGCCCTCGAAGAATCGTTCCCAGTCATCTGGATGACAAGTATGGGCACCAAGCACTGTTCACAACTGTTGAAAGAAATATAAGTAGAGACATTCCCATCCGGATGATTTATACGCCAAAGCGAAACGCATAGCCTACTTTTCCTTCTCCCTACTTAACGCAACAGCCTGAACAAGCGAGTTCAAACGCTCTTCCTGTCGAGAGAGGCGAAGAGAATTGCAGAAATCACGGACCACAAGAACGGCAATAACGTAAAGGAACACGAAGTTAGAAGCCGACAGGAAACCAAATAGACTTGAAAGCCACATTGCAACTTGTGGAAAAACGCCCAAAATTACAAAACTGACGCTGAATAGCAGCCAAAACAGAGAATCCAAAACTTGCATTTGGGATTTTTTTAATTTGCGCAATACGAACACGAATACCAAAACAGCGCAAACGAGAAGCAAAATACGAAGAGAGACCGGCAAATGGATCACCTAAACCACTGAACGACAAGGAGCGTAACGAAAACACGAACCATATACTGCATAGACCTAACAGGGTTAAGATAGCTCTCGCCACCTTGACGCTCGCGCATCTTAACCTGTACCTCTGAAATAGAATACCCTTGCTTCAAAAAGAGAGCGAGAGATTCTGGTTCCGGATTTAAGGTATTGTCGTAATAGTATTTCGTAAGAATATCCCGCCCAAATAGCCTAAATCCAGACGTGGGGTCACTGATCCTCTTGCCTGTCAGAATCTTTATTAGCACCGTAATCATACGCGAGCCGATCATGCGAAGCGTCTTGTCTTTGCGCACGCTTACAAACCTAGAGCCAATGACAATATCTGATCCATCAGATTGAGCCCTATCAACAAGGACCTTTATATATTCCGGACAATGCTGGCCGTCAGCATCAAACTGAACCATATAGTCATATCCATGATCAACCGCATAACGCGCAGCCGTCTGAAACCCAACGGTCAAACCACAGTTAATGGGCATATCAATGATGTCACAACCAAGATCCTTGCAGATAGCTAGCGTTCGATCTCGAGACCCATCATTGATAACAACAAAATCAAACTCAGGTGCAATTTGCCTGAGCTCGCATATCGTCTTTTCTATGCATTCCTCCTCATTATAAGCAGGAATAGCGATAAGAGTTTTAGGTGTCATATACACATAAACCGATCTCTAGTTTTTCTCATTATTATAGCGAGAGATATACAAATGGTTAAATAGACACAACGAATGGTGCACCCTTGATTATCAACCCTTGATTATCAACTTCATCCGAACACCTCCCACATTCATCCGCACATGTGCGGATGAATGTGGGAACCCGATACCCTGAGGGCCGAACCGGTTGGCCCCGGGGACTCGAAGGACGGCATGTCCGGAAAGAAGAAAAAGGGTTCCGAGAAGGCGACCCCGAGTATCTACGGCAGGCGCTCACCAGACACGAAAGGGACACGGTCCAGAAGATGCTGGAGCTGGACGCCCGCGCGCCTCCAGGGCGATGCTCGGCGGCGATGCGGAGGCGCTGCTAGACGCCTACAGCCTGGAGGACGTGCCCATCGGAAGACTCGACCTGACGCCGAGCCTCATCGAGAGGGCACGCGCAGAGAGGCGCGACGCCCCGCTGGCCTAGCCCAAAGGCAAAACGGAAGAGGCGGACCGACCGTCCGGCTGAGTCTGGAAAGAGGTGCCAGACTGAGGGCGGAGAATGGCCCCCGGACCTATCGAACACATATCCACCGTTCCTTCAACTGGGGAAACGGCGCCCCCGGGGTCCATGGGGGCCGCGGGGGCGTTCGGCTAGCCGCGGGTACGGACTATCTGCGCAGTGTGTTCGGCTGAGATCGGAAATCAACCACGAATGGTGCACACGGCATCGAGAACCCCGCAACAAACCTAGCCCTAGATTTCAAAGCTAGCAATCTTCCGAGTGTCAAACGGCATGGTTACGCCATGTCTCTCTAAGCGTAGGTGCACAACTACGAGGTTTTCTCAAATGATTTAATTGTAACCACACGCGCCATATTAATGACATTCATTAAATACGACTTAGAGCAAAATGGGATTTGAAGCAATTGGGAAATACCTTTTGCTCGATTACCAGAATGAATATTTCTCAACCCATTATTAAATAATGTATTTGCCTTTAGATAGTTCTCAGCTCGTCGCCGATCGAACCGCTCGGCGACGATTGTATCAATCTTATCGACATCCAGTGATCGGCCCTCTTTGAAAGCTGAACGTAAACACTGAGAAACAACGAACTGTTTATACAAATTGCTACGCGAAATGCTATTAACAGTCATTCTGTATCGAATGAGCGGCTCTGGAACATTTCCAATAGTGAACCCTTCCAGCTCGGCACGCAACAGTAAGTCATAATCTTCTGCTAGCGGAACAGACCGATACCCCATTTCAAATACAGACCTTCTTCCAAACCAACTCGGATGAGGTACGCAATTTCTAATCATAAGAGAACGCCTAACGCCTTCACTCGAACTTGGAATTGAATCAACGAGATATAATTGACTACCGTCTTCGTCAATGGCGTTCAAATAAGAACCCACTAGGTCAAGCTCATGTTCTTCAAGATACGACAACTGCCGTTCAATGCGCTGCGCCTCAGAAATGTCATCTGAGTCCATTCGGCAGATATACTGACCGCGTGAGACCTTGAACGCCCTTTCCAAAGATGCAGCAAGACCAAGATTGCGTTCATTTCTCACGAGGCAAATCCTACTGTCATGAGAGCTATAGTTTTGAGCAATATCGTAAAGTGTGTTGTCATCTGGATTATCAAAAACAACAACCACCTCGATTCGATGATAGGTCTGCTTTAAAATAGACGCTAGTGCCTCAGTAAAATCTTTGGCGCTCTCCCTATAACAAGGCATGAGCACTGAAACCAACTGTGAATCTGTCAACTAAAACCTCCAACACCGCTGCGGGAGCAAACGCTAATGAAAACTACCGATAGTTTAATAGTCCTTCATGTGGCATATATTACAAGTGATTTCGCTTCTGGCGTGTCTACAGTGGTGCCTCAATACCTAAATGAGCAGTCAGAAATAAAGGACATGAATATAGCTCTATTAAATCTTACAAACTACAGACCTAAAGATGCGAAATATCCCGTCTTCTATCAGTCATGCATAGAAAAACTTCCTGAACCGTTTTGCAATCCGTCACTCGTAATATTTCATGAGATATATAGGCCAGATCACATTAAACTAAGCCATTGGCTCAGAAGACGTGCGATCCCATACATCATCACACCACATGGGTCTCTAACATATGTGGCGCAAGAACAGCATCATTTAGCTAAACAATTGCTTAATGTTTTCTTCTATAACGGCTTTATTCGCAATGCTGATTGTATCCATTTTCTATCGGAAAAAGAGGCGATGAGTTCAAACGGCTTTAAACATAGGAAAGCAAGCATTATTCCAAATGGTGTTAGCATCCCAAAAGCCAAAGCCTCAAACTTAGACAGCCGCATCGCGCTTTTTATTGGCCGCCTAGATATAGAGGTCAAAGGTCTTGATCTACTGATCAAAAGTCTGCCACTAATTGCTGATGAGCTAAGAGGGCTCGGAGCAAAAATCTACATCTACGGTCCAGACGAAGATGGGTCTATGGCCAAACTGGAACTACTTATTGCCGACAATCAAGTATCCGATATTGTTTTATTAAATGGTCCAGTTAATGGTCAATCTAAAGCGGACGCTTTTCTCCAATCGCAGTTTTATATCCAACTTTCACGCACTGAAGGTTTCCCGACGTCTGTTTTGGAAGCACTAGCATATGGCCTCCCAATTATTGTTACCGAGGGAACCACATGGAAAGAAACAGCGAACAATAAAGGAATTGGAATCGGTGTAGAATCTGATCTCGAAGCCATTTCTAAAGCAATTCTCACGCTGTTCAATGACGATGAACTTCGTTGTAAACTTGCAACTGCAGCTAGAAAGTATGCAATTGAACACTTTCAATGGAAGGCCATTGCCAAGCGTCAATTTATTTTATACAGGGACATTGTAAACGGGCTTTCTAACTAACCATCTTGTTCTTCCAATACGGAAAGGGACTAAATGCTGTTTTCAATTATTATCCCTGCATATAATGCGGCATCCAGTTTGCCGGAAACGCTATCATCCATCTACCAACAAACATATGACGGCTATGAAATTATCCTCATTAATGATGGATCAGCAGACGCTACTGAAAGTGTCTGCAAAGTGTTTTGTGAATCTCACAACAATACTCATTACGTTAGACAAAATAATATGGGCGTATATGAGGCCAGGCGAAAAGGCGCGGAGATAAGCGCCGGAGATTACCTGGTCTTTGTTGATGCGGATGATTCTTTGCGCTTCGATACCCTATCTATTCTTGCTCGCGAAATCGATAAGTGCAATCCAGACATAATCTGTTTCAGCTATACAAGAAACCCAGACTATTCAAACGATCCGTTTATCAATCCCGCCCTTCCGTCTGGCATCTATGAAGGTGACGATCTCGACGAAGTCAAAAAATGTTTGGCGCGAGGGAAACTCAATTCAATTTGGGGAAAGGCAATCAAAAGAAACTGTCTGATTGACGATTTAAGCAATACCGATACAAAGAGAATCGATTTTGCAGAAGATTTTCTGCAAATGATACCCATAGTCGATTCAGCCAGATCGGTTTTACAAATAAGTGATGCGCTGTATTATTACAATTGTCAAAACGGACAAAGTGCAACACACAGCTATAAGGAAAAACAGCTTTCAGATTTAACCTTCGTCACCTCAAGCCTAGTGAAAATCGCCGCTCGTTGGGGAGAAGAAACAGAAAGGCTGGCATGGAAAACAAGAACGGAACAGTATCTTTATCTCCTATCGATCAACGAGCTCAGTGACAATAATGAGACCAAAAAACGTAACTTTGTTTCAATTTCAGAGGCCTTATTTAATCCCTCAATTAAAGCTGATGTCCCTTGCAGCACCTACAGACCTGACAGCTATTTACTGTTCCTTGCGGCAAAGAATAAGCACTATTTGTTATCTCGAGTAGTAATACGCTGTTGTGAACAGCTAAAACTATTGATACTGAAAATCTTGAGCTAATCGCCCTGTTGTCATCGCTCATTTTTCCTGGCACCGAGTAGTAAAACCAACCGACTTAGCCTTCGATAATCAAATGTCAGGCAAGCCGGTTGGTCATAAAAGTAATGAAAGAACATTAGGCTATTCTGCTTAACAAGCGTCACAGATTATCGCTTGATAAATGCAGATATGCTCGTCTTTTCGGATTCGTTTAGCCCAAACATCAAAACCAAGAAGAAATAGATAAAGAAATAAATTATTGCTGACACCAAAACCACCACAAGGCCAGATAAAAGGCTTTTAATTAGGTTATAGAGCAGCAGCAAAGCCCCCGTACCGGCAATAACCAAGACGGAAAGTTTGGCAATTTCAAGCCAAAATTTCTTTATGTTCAACCCAAGCTTTTCAGAATAATACCAATTCATACAGAAACCGTTACCTATAACCATAGCGATGGCTGTTGAAACTGCTGCGCCCACTATGCCCATAAGCTTGAGCAATATAATCGTCACGACCACGTTGACAAGCGCAATCGCAAGATACATATACCCCCTATACAGGTAAACATTCGCAACCTGCATTATGGTAAGTCCCAGGTTCTGAATTAAGTCAATGGTAAATGGAACCATTACGATCAAGGCGATATAGAAAGCGTCTATATAGTCCTTACCAGCCCAAATAATGATGAAATCTTTCCCCAGAACAATAAATAAACTAAGAACAAATCCGCAGACGATAAAGGAAATGCGACCGACTTTAATGAAGAGATCCGAAATTTCAGACATATCCTTATTCTGGCAATACAGTTCTGAAACTCGAGGAAGAAAAACTGATGAGGCTGCCGTACCGATTGTCATATAAATCGTGTAGATTTGAGATCCGACAGAATATACCGCAACGGCGGCAGCACCAAAATAATAGCCGACAATTAATTGATCGGTTTTCCAGAAAATCTGGTCAGCAATCGTCACCAATACAATCGCGCCGCTAAAAAATAGCAATCCTTTAGCCAGTTTCATGTCCCAGCCATGATATCTGAAACTAATGTGCAGATTATATTTAGCAAACAAACGCTGACTCACCGCGCACAACACATTTGTAACAAGCACAACTAAACATACGGCTAATGCATTCTTAAAAATTGTCGTAAGTCCATACACTATGAAAGGCTGAGCTATTAGGGCGGCCAATTGCGAGCCCTTCAAAAAAACGAACCTTTCATTAGCAGTTATCGCCGCAACGCTAATAGTGTTGTTCATGATAACAATTGTGTTGATCCCTAATACAACAAGCATTGCGGAACACTCATCAAGCTGTGAGTTTGTAAAACTGGCTGAATATACAAACCGAACAACCACGGCGAGAACGCAACTTATTAGCATCACGAACACAGATAGGACCCAGTACAGACGCCTAGCTATTGCGAGAGTATTCTCCATTAAGTCATTTTTGCCCTCTGCCATATACTTGCAATAAAAACGCCCAACACCGGCAGACAAAATCCCATTAATGGAAACTATATAAGACATGATAGAGCCTATCAATTGATAGAGTCCATATTCGTCTTGTCCAATGTTTTGCAACAACATCGGAACATATACAAAGCCGACTAAAGCCTGAGCCAGTATATAACCATATGTAATTATTATGCCAGTAAGTCTTCTGCTTGCGCTACTTATCAGAATCACCGTTTCACAATTAGTTGCTTCAAATACCATTCAGAAATTAAAGCACTATTTAATCAGAACAACCGATTGCCGAACCTCTCCTTTGTTCGCATTGTTAAAACAGGGTCCGATTAAATTCCCAGGCAGAATTTGATGCCACATTTTATTGTCATGCGGATTATCTCCCCAGAAGAACCCAATATGACAGTCGATTGATCCGTCAGTCTTAAAGAAGATAATATCTCCCTTTTGAGCATAACCACTATTTAGCATATCTTGGACAGTACGGAACTCATACATTTTGCATCCCAAATCTCGAGCATAGCCATACCATCTCCAAGCGTTAATATAGCCGCCACCGCCTGGCCCCCCAGCCCAAGGAGAGTGATTATTATTCTGCGCAATACGATTGACATCGCCACCAACCGCAGCATAAGCATGGGCCACGAAGCCAGTGCAATTCATGCCAGTATAGCCATCCCATCTCGGGGCACCTTTTGGGTAAAGGCAACTATCATAGGAGAAGCCACCGGAATATCTCGTTCCTAAATAATAGCCATCAAATTGATGCGTCGTAAGCCAAGTGACGAGTCCAATACGACTAACCCCCAAAACCGTTGAGCTGCCAAATGGGCTGTAGTAAATCTGAGTCGACTTCGACTGGAGAGTGCCATCAGGAAGCAAGACATCGCAGTAAAGATCGTAATAACCATCTTGCAATCCAAGTGCAGAGGGATTGAAATAAGCGTCATTCACACTGGAAAATTCTTTTAGAACACCCCATTTACTCCAGTCGGACTTGGCCCAAACAAATTTAAACTGAAATTGTCCAGATTTTTCAGCTGCAAGCGTTCCCAAATCAGCTCGAACTCCCCAAGAATTATTGCCATCAGTCGAAATTGCAGTAATCCTCGAGAAATCCCAACAGCTAATGATTGTTCTTTTTGTTTGGACAACTCCATCTGACCCCGAAACGTCACAGATCAATTCATAGTCTCCGGCGTCTTTTGGAGCCCATTGCAAGTGTGAACTTGTGCCCTGTTGAGCAACGCCCCAGTCAGCCCAATTATTCTTATTCCAGACGAACTTATACTGTAAGTAATTAGTATCACCCGAGCATCTAGCATCGATCTCAGTGCTTTCATTAGGCCTGACAAGCGTTGCAGAAGAACTCAGGGACTCGTAATTCCACTTCTCGGAGCCAATCGAGCATTCAGTCTTCGAGGTCATCGTCTGATCGTTGGCCTCATCAATAACATCAACAAAAACGGTGACAGCGCCAGATTTATCGACTCTCCAGTCAATTGAGGATTTACCTCTGCCGGAGTCAATCACACCCCATTCAGCCCAGTTGTTCCGCATCCAAACATATTTGTATGAAATCTGATTATTCTATCGGATGGTAATCCGAGGTGTAATTGAAAGCGTATCCCCTACGCACAAATTGGATGAATCAGATTTCAAATCTATTGAAGTGAAGTTAGATAGATTTCTCTCCACCCTGACGGGGAACCTCCAGGTCCTCACGTTGCCGGCCGAATCGACGGCGTCGACCAAGATGTTGACGTCGCCGGCGACCTCCGGCACCCAATCGCAGGAGGCCTCGGGCCCGAGCTGGCGGATGGTGCCCCACCTGGACCAGCCGCCCTGCTCCCAGACGAACTTATAGCGGACCGAGCCCGAGTTGCCGGACGCGGTCAGGCCGAGCGAGCAGCGGTCGCCCAGGAGAGGAGACCCTCCATCGGACGCCTTTGCCGAGAGGCCGTCGACAGAGTAGTCCTCTGAGATGCGAACGGGGAGTCTTGACGTCGACGTGAGCCCGCCGACCGTGACGTCGGCATAGAGAGTATAGGAGCCGGAAGACGGAGGCGTCCAGGTACAGGCGGCGGACTCAGATGCTGCCTGGATGACGCCCCACTTGGACCATGAGCCCCGTTCCCAAAGGAATTTAATCTTTGCGCCGGGAGCCGCGGCGGCGGAGATATCGACCTTCATTCCGCCGCTCCACTCGAGCGTATCCCCGCCGCTCACGGAAAGGCGACAGGCATCCACCCTGACGGGGAACCTCCAGGTCCTCACGTTGCCGGCCGAATCGACGGCGTCGACCAAGATGTTGACGTCGCCGGCGACCTCCGGCACCCAATCGCAGGAGGCCTCGGGCCCGAGCTGGCGGATGGTGCCCCACCTGGACCAGCCGCCCTGCTCCCAGACGAACTTATAGCGGACCGAGCCCGAGTTGCCGGACGCGGTCAGGCCGAGCGAGCAGCGGTCGCCCAGGAGAGGAGACCCGCCATCGGACGCCTTGGCCGAGAGGCCGTCGACGGAGTAGTCCTCTGAAACCGGCGAAGTTGCACTTAAATCATCGGCCCGTGTTGAATCTTCAATCTGTGATGGAGACAGGCCCGCTTCACTCAAACCAAAGCAAGGAGTTACGGCCAAACAGAAATAAAAGAAGAAAAAAGCGACACGGACAGCCTTACTTCTAAAGAAATGCATATAGAACCTCCCCGATAGTTCACTCCAACATAATATTGCTAGCAAGTAACAATTTAAGGCCAAGATTTACCATACAAGTAAGGTCGACTACAACCAGCGCAGTCGACCTAGAGAATTCATATTGATATTAGCCAATTAAAGAAATAATGCGCGCAATATTCTGACCATATGTGTCACCCGGAACAGCCCAGCGGCCGTTTAAATCTTCCAAATATGGCGCAACTCCGAGAAAACCCTTAGACTGAAGGACTTCATATCGAGGATCCACACAAGTGTTATTCAACGCCGCACCAGTAGCATATCCTTTAAGATGCTGGACTTGGGCAAGCAAGCCCTGATATACATCGTCAAATCTAGCGCCTCCCGATTGTTGATTGACGGCGCCCAGTCCGGCGAAATTGCACTGATTCGGCTTTACGGAACCTCCAAATTGCAACCATCCAGTCTCAAGCATAGCCTGAGCAAAAACAACTTCCGGACGAACCCCTTCAGAAACAGCGGCTTCAACAATTAATGAACAAAAATCACGAATAGTAGGTGCTCCCTTTGAAACAAATTCGTCTGAGGGATATGTATGTCCTGTTGATTCATATAAGTTCACCATAGCATCAACTGAAGTCTGCAGACTTCCCATAATTGGAGTACCCTCCACCGTGACCTTGCGGGTCAGGTGCCTCTCGGCGGAGCCGTCGATCACGTCGAGGTAGACGGTGTACTCGCCCGGCTCGGTCGGGGTCCACTCGCAGGAGGAGGAAGCGGAGGGCTGCTGGGCGACGCCCCACTTGGCCCAGCCGCCCTTCTCCCAGACGAACTTGTACTTGAGGCCGGAGGCGTCGCCGGACACCTTGGCCTGCAGCTTGACCGGCTTGCCGCAGAGGGCGGAGCCCGAGACTTCGAGCGACTCGACGGAGCAGCGCTCGCCGACCGTGACCTTGCGGGTCAGGTGCCTCTCGGCGGAGCCGTCGATCACGTCGAGGTAGACGGTGTACTCGCCCGGCTCGGTCGGGGTCCACTCGCAGGAGGAGGAAGCGGAGGGCTGCTGGGCGACGCCCCACTTGGCCCAGCCGCCCTTCTCCCAGACGAACTTGTACTTGAGGCCGGAGGCGTCGCCGGACACCTTGGCCTGCAGCTTGACCGGCTTGCCGCAGAGGGCGGAGCCCGAGACTTCGAGCGACTCGACGGAGCAGCGCTCGCCGACCGTGACCTTGCGGGTCAGGTGCCTCTCGGCGGAGCCGTCGATCACGTCGAGGTAGACGGTGTACTCGCCCGGCTCGGTCGGGGTCCACTCGCAGGAGGAGGAAGCGGAGGGCTGCTGGGCGACGCCCCACTTGGCCCAGCCGCCCTTCTCCCAGACGAACTTGTACTTGAGGCCGGAGGCGTCGCCGGACACCTTGGCCTGCAGCTTGACCGGCTTGCCGCAGAGGGCGGAGCCCGAGACTTCGAGCGACTCGACGGAGCAGCGCTCGCCGACCGTGACCTTGCGGGTCAGGTGCCTCTCGGCGGAGCCGTCGATCACGTCGAGGTAGACGGTGTACTCGCCCGGCTCGGTCGGGGTCCACTCGCAGGAGGAGGAAGCGGAGGGCTGCTGGGCGACGCCCCACTTGGCCCAGCCGCCCTTCTCCCAGACGAACTTGTACTTGAGGCCGGAGGCGTCGCCGGACACCTTGGCCTGCAGCTTGACCGGCTTGCCGCAGAGGGCGGAGCCCGAGACTTCGAGCGACTCAAGAGACCAATTAACAACTTTGTATTTAGAAGTGCTAGTCACATATCCATTGGAGTCAATGACATCAGCATAGATCTCATATTCACCAGCCTGGGGCAGGGTCCAAGAAATCGACGGCGAAGTTAAGTCTTGACCGATTACACCCCAATTGGAATCACTCCAATCAGACCCAGCCCTATGCCAAACAAACTTATATCTAAGGCCATCAGTCTTGCCGCTAACATTTACACCGATTTTTACCGTTGACCCCGCATGTCCCAGTTCTTCCGAGAAGGAAATTCCATTGACGGAGTAGGGATGCGGGAACTGCGCGATGATTGCGGCAGCGTCAGCCTCGCCAAGACGGCGGCAACCATCGTCCGAGAAATAGTTGGCCACATCACCGTAATTCGAGATAAAGCCATGTTCGATAAGAATACCTGGAATTCCCTGCTCGCGAGCGCAGCGGATAACGGCGAACTCGTCGCCTACCTCCATTTGAAATACGCCGCGGTATGTTAGTCCCATAGCAGCAAGGTTGTTCATGACCTTGTTGGCAAGCTCAACAGAGACCTGCGTGTAGTCGGTGCCATTTGCGGTAGGAGCATAAACTTCTGCGCCGTGAGCCCCAGAAGACCCAGAGTTGATGTGAAAGCTAACAAAGGCCTGCGCGCCCTGATCAATGCAGCGCTGTACGCGGTAAAGATAATCATTGCTGGGATAGTAGCCAGACTGCTCGCGCGCAAGAACGATCTTAAAGCCGTAAGCTTCAAGTTTATTTTTGCAGGCTGTCATGATCTTCCAGGTAAGGTCGGCTTCACTCTTGCCATTACCCTGAGCGCCAGAATCCACCCCGCCATGTCCCGCGTCAAGTGCAATAACCCCCACATTACGCGCGGAGCGCTCAGCATAGGTGGAAATGCCATCGGGTGAATCGGCGCATTCCAATGCCTGCTGAATCGACTGGGCTTCAACGGCATTGCCATCGCCGTCCGCATAGTAAACAGAAGTGCCCTCGGAGCTCACGGAGCCATTAATGACCGTAAACGAATAATCCCTGTCAGAAAGATCCACCTCATGCTCAGAGCCATCGCCCTGCAAAGCATAGGTTATCGATGTGAGGAAATATGTATTAGATTCCAACTGCAAACCAAAAATAAAAGCAGCAGAATTATCAGCCGTTGCAGATGCTTCAATAGTCCCCTGAACCCCATTGGCACTTACATAGTTGAGAGTTGCGGAGGCAAGGCTATCGCCGTCATCGGGAGTAGCAAAGGCAACGACCTGATCAGTCCCGCTGGAAAGGCTCGGGTAGGCAAGATATACATACTGGAAAGAAGAATCGACCGGTTCAGCCTGCTGATGGTTCTCAGATACATCAACGCCAAAATCCTCATCAGCCGATTCGTCAACGTTCGTTGCCGGCGATGAATCATCAGCAGCGTCGACATCAACAGAACCCGCATCACGCGAGGCCTCGCCATCATCGTCTGCAGTAGCAGCGTCCACGGCAGCGTCCGCAGACGGGACGTTGCTCGCAGCGTAGGCAGCAGCCACAGGACCCATCAAGGATGAAATGGTCAAAAGACCAGCAAGAGAAAAAGCTGTTGAGGCACGCAATGCCTTTTTCATATTGAATCCCCCGTCACAAATAATGTTACTAAGAGAAGATTATTTTACAATCTCCTCTGCATCGGAAGTCCAGTTATTCGAAGCGCGGGAATTGTTATAAAGGCAGGCAGAAACCTGCTCTTATAAAAAGCAGGTTACGTTCTCAGCAAACTTTTGTTTTTTCGTCCTTCCATGGACACAGTGCTAGCTCTAGTTTTTGAAGCAATTAGCGGCGCCCCAAACAGCGCAAGTGCCAGTAACACGAAAATCCACTGAAGCACGCAATTCGTTTAAGCACGTGACGGACGACGAAAGCGTGTACGCAGCCGCGAAATACAGCAAAAAGCCCCATGTTTCGCTTGTATCAGAGGCGTCTGGGGCTTCATCGAAAGAGTAGCCTGGCTAACGCATTCAAGAAAAATAGAGCGTGGTCTTCATGAATCAAACGCCAGTATGCAACGCTCGCGCGCGTCTTTGAATCTTCTAATGAGCAAGAAGAGGGGGGTCTAGGAAAGACCTAATAGTTCTTGGAATCTGGGAATCGTCGAACTCACCATCTTTAAACAAGAGAATCATATAGCTTCTTATCGTTCTGTCTCGAAAAGATATGAGTGACCAGATGCACATCGTGGGCCTTTGAAATACAATCTTCGTCCCTTAAAGATTCAGCAACATAACAACCGCCCCAATCAAAAAACTGAGATAGCCCCGGCTGATAATCAAAGAGGCGGTTGGATTGGCAACACCTATTTGGACGATTCCGGGAGGGACAGCCCCGCCTCCCTGAACTCGACCGGCGACATGTAGCCCAGCGTCGAGTGGATCCTGAAATTGTTGCACCAGTGCACGTAGTCCGAGAGTTTGACCCGGAGCTCGCGCGTCGTGCCGAACGTCTCGCGGTGGACGAGCTCGGCCTTCAGTATCCTGTTGGTCAACTCGTCGACGGCGTTGTCGTAGGGGCAGCCCATGGCCGACAGCGACCTCTCTATGCCGAAGGCCTCGAGCATCAGGTCGATCTCGGCGTTGTCGAACTCGCTGCCGCGGTCCGTGTGGAAGACCTCGATGTCCGAGATCGGGAAGGAGAGCGTCGCGAACGCCGACCTGACCAGCCGGGCGTCCTTTGTGTTCTGGTGGCGAAGCTCCTGCGGTGGTACATTTCATTTTTCAGCGTCGCAAAGAACGACTCTGAGACGGCGTTGTCGTGGCAGTTGCCGGTACGGCTGCAAGAGAGGCGCACATGGTTGCCCCTGGCCCACTCAGCGAGCTTGCGGCTGGTGTACTGCGCCCCCTTGTCCGAGCGGAATATGGCGTTCTCTGCCACGTACCCGCGCGCACGCGCGCTCTCGAGGGCGCTGACGACGATATCGGCGGTCATGCGCTCGGACAGCGACCAGCCCACGAACATGCGGGTGTTCAGGTCGATCACCGTCGACAGGTAGAGCCAGCCCTGGCCGGTGCGCAGGTAGGTGATGTCGCCGACGAGCTTGTAGGTGGGCACCGGGCTCGTGAAGTCCCGCCTGATCAGGTCGGGCCTTGGCTTGGCGTCCCTGTCGGGGACCGTCGTCCTCTTCGACTTGTACGGCGTGCAGCCGCGGATCCCCAGCTCGCGCATGCACTTGCGCACACGGTACAGCGTGATGCCGCGCAGGCCGTCGGGCAGGAAGCACTTCACGAACCGCGCGCCGAAGCGCCTGTCGGACTCGAGCCACACGCGCCGCACGGCGTCGCGCGCCTCGGACCAGTCGTCGACGGGGCAGCCGTTGGAAACCCAGCTGCAGTGGCCCGACCGGCTCACCCCCAGCACCTTGGCCATCATCGCCACCGTGAAGTTGCCCTTCTCCGCCTCCATGAGCCTGTACCTGGCTAGAGTGCCTGCTCTTTGGCGAAGAAGGCCGCGGCTTTTTTAGGAACGCGTTCTCCGCCTCGAGCTCGCGTATGCGCTTCCTCGCCTCGCGAAGCTCGCGCTCCTCGGCCCTCGGGTCGGGCTCGCCCCCCAACTCGCGCTTGCGCTTGAGCACCCAGTCGTTCACCGTCTTGGGGTTGAGCCCGAGCTCCCCGCAGACCTGGGTTATGGGGCGCCCCGTGGAGATGACGTAGTCGGCTGTCTCCCGCCTGAACTCGTCGGTGTACATCTTCTGATTGGCGACCATGAGGCAATCCTTCCGTCCATCGGCTTGAATGCAGTCTAGGGCATCGCGGCCACACGATCCCTCCAGCCCGCGTGTCCGAAAAAACGATACAGGTCAGAGGTCGCCCCGCGACGCGGCGCCACGCGACGAAGTGCAACCGCAGGCTGATCGACCGCAGGGAGGCCATGGCCGCCGCCGGCAAGAGGCCGTGCATGGCCAACTGCGCCACGGCGCGCGAGATGGCGTGCTGGGTGTGGGCCATAGCCGGGATGGCGGCGGCGTAGCGCGCCGCCGCCCCCGGACACGGGTTCCGACCCCGGCGCGCGCCGCGCTCGAGGCCGTTGGGAGGCCATCCGAGTCCCTTTTCTGGGCGGCGGGAGACCGCCATGCCCGCATAAAGACTCCGATTTCGCCGCGAGGCCCCCAGCCGTAGCAACGAAATGCGCAGCCGAGAAGGCCACGCGCGGATATTAGAATGCCGAACGTGCGTCGAGCAGACACGCCCTCCAGCGGCGCGGTCGCAGGGTGAAGATAGGTAGGCCCGGCCGTGCGCGGTAGCTCCGCGGGCGGCCGGGCCGGTTTTGCCTCTTGGCAATGTTCAACTCATATTAAAAGGGAGGAGTCGACTGATCGGCCCCTCCCACGGCGTTTCGCCGTTTCTCTCTGCACATATTAGCACACGGAAGGAACGTCACCGCTTGCGCCCGTAGCCATCGATGAACCCCTCAATAAATCCGTATTTCTGCCGGTCACCGCTTCCGACGATCATCATGTACGTATCAACCCCGACAGCGCTCTCGAGCTTCTCGAGCTCCCGCAGGCATTTCCGAAGAAAATCTCTGGAACGCTTCTTCTGATGCGTTAGCAAGGTCAATAGGTAGGCCAGGAGAACGATGTAGTCGATTATGGAATTGAAATTCAACCTGTACCCGATAGAAAGATCCTCATCGAGAAGCTCGCCAACCGCGGCCAGGTTTCTGTCGGTCTTGGGATACTTAACCGATTGGCTGAACCTCGAATCAAATACCGCCCCGTTATGGGCGACCGCGTTCCTTAAGGGACGAATCGTCTCGACGATGTTGATGACGATGCCGGGGTTCGCATGTAAGAGACCTAGGTCGCTTGCGATATCGGCGAGGATTTCATCGGGAAGGCTTCTGCATACGCTTGTGAGATCGCCGAGGGTCATCACCTCGAAAATGCTCCAAACGGGCGCGTCATCGTCGCGATCGACATAATGCTTCACGAGATCGTTTTTGTAACTCCGTCTCACGATGTTCTGAAGCTGGCTCTTGAGCTTGAGCTTTTCCCCCATCTGCCCGTTCACGACCCTTCCGTTGACATCCCTGCATGTCCGGAGGCCGCGCTTTAAGAAGGTCGCCAGCCCGGGGTCCTCTATGTTCTCAAGTATTCTGGCCAAGACTATGTTTTTAACCGCCGTTTCGATGAACATTATCTCCGGGTAGATTGCAGCCTTGATGGCGGAATCGAACCCGTATATGTCCATGAGTGCATCGAACGAAGGGAGGGGGAGCGCATTTTTGGGCTTTCGGACAAACCGGAAGCCTTTATAGCCATGGAAATAGCCCATGTTTCTCAGCAGTATCTTTCTGTCGCTCCCCCGCAAATCCTCCATACCGTGATTCGTCCTCATGTGCTTCATGAGGGAATTGATGCTCATGCCCTTCTTCATCGAACCTCCCTTGGCCTCCTTCTAGGAAATTATATCCCAGCCCGCCTCGACGGGGCGAGCCTGTCGTTGGCGCCGGCCTATTTGTGTTTGTTAACGTCGTGATTGCGGGTTTGGTCACATCCGATTTTCAGAATTGAGCACGATAGTTTTTCGGTTTTGAGCACGGCCACGCCGACCAGACCGCATGCCTTAACGTTGTCGGTGCGTCGTATCGGCAACGAGCAAAGGCAGGAGGGAATGATCGACGTGGACAAGATAGAGGACGCAGGTGGCGGGCTGCAGGGCCATGCTCGAGGCCGAGCTCGCGCACAGGGACGCGACCAAGAGGGCACGGCTGCTCAGGCAGGCGAGGCTCCCCGTGCACAAGTCGGCCGAGGGGTTCGACTGGTCGCACGTGCGGTTCTCCGAGGGCTGGGGCCGCGACGACATGCTTTCGCTGGGCTTCGTCGGCGCCCGCGAGGACCTCGTGTTCTTCGGCAAGACCGGCAGGGGCAAGACCCACATGGCCGTGGCCCTGGCGATGCGCACGGCCGCCGCCATCTGGTCGTCGCCGAACACCGCGCCCCACCGGCTGAACTCCAGGTTCGTGGTGATGACCACCGACTGCCGCTCGTAGGCGTCGGCGAACACCTAGAAGAGCGCGCGCGCCGTCGGGATCCAGCGGCAGGAAGCCGAGCTCGTCGATGACGAGCAGCCTAGCGCAGCCGATGAGCGCGGCCTCACGGTCAAGGCGCCCCTCGTCGCGGGCGCGCCGCAGCCGCATGACGAGCGATGACGCGGTGAAGAAGCGGGCCTCCATCCTCCGCTCGCACGCCAGCATGCACAGCGCCGAGGCCATGTGCGTCTTGCCGGTGCTGACGTCCCCCACCAGCACGAGGTCCTCGCAGAAACCAGTTTCATGGAGCGTTTCATTGATAATCCCCCTAATCTAGCAACGGTTTAAAGTCTACTAGATTGGGGGGACGCGAGCCAAGTCGACAAAGGCAGTTAACCGGCAGCTATTCATGCCTCGATTTAGAACCGCTCGAGAATCTCCGCAGCATTCTCTCGCAGATAGATATCTAGGTCCGGCACGGCAAACTGCACGTAGCCCCTCTGTGGTGCCTGAATAACCTCTCTTTGTAGCAATTTGGCCCTAATAGAGCTGATCTCATTGGTCTTTTTACCCATGCGCTTAGCAATCTCGGCTGATTTGGACTGTTGTTTATCCTCGCACATCGCCAAAAGGTATTTGATATCGTTAAGTCCCAGTCCAGAAATCGCGGGCTCGTGAACAACATCGTGAAAACGAGCCTCTGCCAGCGCAATGCCTTCGGTGACATCGTGTTCGCTCACAATGGCACTTTTGGCACGATGCAAGTTGGCGCGCTGCCAAATGGAGTAACCGACCATTTGCACCAGATAGGCATAGCCCTTAGTGGTCTTAGCGGTTCTCGACAGCAGATCGTCCTCTATGGTCAAACCAGTCGCTATAAAGCTATCGCCCATAGAGAGCGCTACCTCCACCTGGTTGATAGGCGCCAGATCTTCGGGGAGGGCACGACGCAAGAATGTAAGTGCCTTGCCGTTGATAAGATCCATAACACCAGCGGGCAATCCGGCAAATGCGAGAGCAATATCGACTTTCTCCCCTATTAGAAGCTGCACAGCAGAAGCAATAGCGCGCATATCGTCAATCGGGGCATCCTGCACCTCATCTATTGCAATAAACAGGCCCTTGGAAGACTTTGCGGCCGAGCCAAGCAACTTTCTAAGACTCGACTCTTTTGGCACAACGTCGAATTTAGCGGAACCAAAGCCGGCATTTACGCCGACTGAAGCATTGGTCGCAAGGGAGGATTCTGCAATCTGATCCTTCAGGTCCAGCAATAGGTTGGGACCAGCAGAAACAATAGCCGTCTTCCAGCCAAGCTCTCGTGCACGATCTCTAAGATCACAGAGCAAAACAGTTTTTTCCGGAACCCCTTGGCCCGGCAACGCGCATGAGCCTCGCAGGTGCACCAATTCCCGAATTCAAACTCTCGGTAAACTCAAGGGCAATATCATCACGACCAATTATGCGCGGAGGCTCAGCGCCGGCAGTGGGACGAAACGGGTTATGGAATATTGTGGCGCTCACTTGTTTGCCTCTCAAGGAAATCGATTATCGGTCAATCTTAGCTTTATTAGTTTATCGCAACTATATCGGATTATATCGAGTTGTATAAGCCTGTACAAACTTATCGTAGAAGTATCGAGCTATCGTAATGTAAACCCTTGATTCTCATTTTCATTGCAACAGCCTCAGGACTCAGCG
>NZ_QSGK01000017.1:0-546 GCF_003468125.1 Collinsella sp. AM40-7AC
CATTTCAAAACTATGTCGGATTACGGGGCTGGACCCGGACCGGCCGTCCATACCCTGCATTTCACGGAATGCGCAAGTCGCCTACCTGCGGTCTTGATTTTGCCGATTACGGCATGCTCGGGGCTTCCCGGCCTGGCCCCGTAAACCGGCATGGTTTTGAAATCGCCGGGCGGGCGGGGGCGCGGCTGGACCCGATAGTGGGCCCGGCGCCGGCGGGACGGCCGTTGGGCGGATGGCGGACCGCGCTGCGGAGGCGATAAACGGCGGACGGCGGGATCCGAGATGCCCCGAGGGCGCCGGGGAGGAGGGCGGCGGCGTGGCCGCCGCCCGCGGGGCGCGTCCCCGCGGGCGGAAAGGGCATCGCGGGGCTTCGGGGCCCGTTCCCGCGCCTGCATCCGCGGCCGGCTGCGTTCCCACGCCGCGCGGGGCGAAAGTTTTTCCGAAATTGTCCTTGCATCGGCGGGGGAGTTCCCGTATAGTACTTCTTCGCACGGGGGCGTAGCTCAGCTGGGAGAGCGCTTGACTGGCAGTCAAGAGGTCAGGGGT
>NZ_QSGK01000017.1:556-21494 GCF_003468125.1 Collinsella sp. AM40-7AC
TGACTGGCAGTCAAGAGGTCAGGGGTTCGATCCCCCTCGTCTCCACCCGAGCATTGAATGAGGCTCCAACGCAAGTTGGGGCCTTTTTTCATATAGGCACACAAGGTCAAAGGCGGCAGCATGATCCTCCTGGTCGACAAGATCGAAAAAAGCTTCGGCGCACGCGTCCTCTTTAGCGGCGCGTCCTTCCAGATCAACCCCGGCGAGCGCTTCGCGCTCGTGGGCCCCAACGGCGCCGGCAAAACCACCATGCTCAAGATCATCATGGGCATCGACAGTCCCGACTCCGGCCAGGTCCAGTACGCAAAGGACTGCCAGGTGGGCTACCTAGAGCAGGAAACTAATCTGGAACAAAAGGACACCACCATCCTCGCCGAGGTCATGGCCGCCGCCAAGGAAATCCGCCGCATGGGCGAGCGCGCTAACGAGCTGCAGGCCCAAATCACCGAGCTCTCCGAGCAGGGCAAGGACGTCGACGCACTCCTCAACGAGTACGGTCAGGTCCAGGACCGCTTTGAGCACCTGGGCGGCTACGAGCTCGAGAGCAACGCCCGCAAGATCCTGTCCGGCCTGGGCTTTAAGGTCACTGACTTTGAGCGCCCATGCTCCGAGTTCTCGGGCGGCTGGCAGATGCGCATCGCGCTCGCCAAGCTCTTCCTGCGCCATCCCGACCTGCTGCTTCTGGACGAGCCCACTAACCACCTGGACCTCGAAAGCGTCCAGTGGCTGCGTGGCTTTATCGCCAACTACGACGGCGCCGTCCTCATCGTCAGCCACGACCGCGCCTTTATGGACGCCTGCGTCGACCACGTCGCCGCGCTCGAGAACCGCCGCGTGACCACCTACACCGGCAACTACAGCAGCTACCTCAAGCAGCGCGAGGACAACCTGGAGCAGATGCGCGCCAAGCGCGCTGCCCAGGAGCGCGACATCGCCCATATGCAGGTCTTCGTCGACAAGTTCCGTTACAAGCCCACCAAGGCAGCCCAGGCCCAGGAGCGCATCCGCAAGATCGAGCAGATCAAAAAGGAGCTTGTCATCCTACCCGAGGGCCACAAGCACATCGACTTTAAGTTCCCTGACCCACCGCGCTCAGGCGATATGGTCGTGGGCCTGGAGGGCGTCTCCAAGTCCTACGGCGACAAGCACATCTACAGCGATATCGACCTCAAGCTCTACCGCGGCGAGCACGTGGCGCTCGTCGGCCCCAACGGCGCCGGCAAGTCCACGCTCATGAAGATCATCGCGGGACTGGAGCCGCCCACCACCGGCACCCGCGACCTGGGCACCAACGTGGGCGTGGCCTATTACGCCCAGCACGCGCTCGAGGGCATGACCGAGTCCAACACCGTCCTGCAAGAGATCGACACCGTCACGCCCAAGTGGACCGTGCCACAGCAGCGCAGCCTACTGGGCGCCTTCCTGTTTAGCGACAACGATTCCATCGAGAAGCAGGTTCGCGTCCTCTCCGGCGGCGAAAAAGCGCGTCTGGCCCTGGCCAAGATGCTCGTGGCCCCCGAGGCGCTCCTGTGCCTGGACGAGCCCACCAACCACCTAGACATCGACTCGGTGGACATGCTCGAGAACGCCCTGCAAAACTTCCCCGGCACCATCGTGCTGATCAGCCACGACGAACACCTGGTGCGCGCCGTGGCCAACCGCGTGATCGACATCCGCGATGGCAAGGTCACGGTCTATGACGGCGACTACGACTACTACCTCTACAAGCGCGAGGACCTCGCAGCCCGTGCCGCCGCCGAGACGGCAGGGGAGAGTGCGCCGGCCACGGCCAAGTCCACCAAAGCCAGCGCCGCCCAGGCCGACACCCCCGCAGCTGCCCCCAAACCCGCCGAGGGCAAAAAGACCAAGGAGCAAAAGCGCGCCGAGGCCCAAGCCCGCGCAGCGCTCAATAAAAAGCTCAAGGGCGTGCGCAACCAGCTCAAGAAGATCGAGACGGAGCTCGACAAAAAGCGTGCCCGCTATGACGAGCTTATGGAATTGATGGCAAGCGAAGAGCTTTATGCCGATCAAGACAAGTTCAACGCCGCGCTGGGGGAATATAACGGCCTTAAGCAAGAGCTGCCCAAGCTCGAGGACGAATGGCTCGAGCTTTCCACCCAGATCGAAGAGGAGACCGCGCGTGAACTCTCGTAAGGCCGCTGCCGTGGCGATGAGCATCATCGCCATCGCCTGTCGCATCTGCGGCATCTTTATGAGCGCGATGACCGTGCTGCTGTGCTTTAGCGGCCTCACCGCCAAGCTGCAGATCGTGGGCTTTGTCGTTGAGCTTTCGCGCGCGCTGCCGAGCGCCATCGCCGGCTACGGCGTCATCACATCGCCCTTTGGCGGCGTGTTCCGCCTGGATTACGCCATCGTGGCCGTCATCCTGTTTGTGATCGACTACCTGCTCACGCGCGCCTCGCGCCGCGTTCGCTAGGGGAGCGCCA
Organism: Collinsella sp. AM40-7AC; assembly: GCF_003468125.1. NCBI lineage: Bacteria > Bacillati > Actinomycetota > Coriobacteriia > Coriobacteriales > Coriobacteriaceae > Collinsella > Collinsella sp. AM40-7AC. Next base: position 3,004 of record NZ_QSGK01000017.1, read on the forward strand.
TGTCCAGCAGCTACATCATGAATCTGCTCGCCAGCGCCGTCGCCGTCATCGTGGGAATCGTGATCCACGAGAGCGCGCACGCCGCCGCGGCCTGGGCACTCGGCGATAAGACGGCCCGTTCGCGCGGCCGCGTGTCGCTCAACCCGCTTAACCATATCGACCCGTTTGGCACCATCATCCTGCCGCTGCTCATGCTTGCCGCCGGCGGCCCGGTGTTCGCCTTCGCCAAACCCGTGCCCGTGTACCTCAACAACCTCAAGCACCCCAAGCGTGACGAGGTCCTGGTGAGCGCAGCCGGCCCCGCATCAAACATCGCACTCGCGTGCCTCGCGGCCGCCCTCATGCACGCAACGTACGGCAACCTCTACACCAGCATGTCCTTTGCCGTGGCGTCCCAAATCATGAACTTCGGCGCCACCTTTATCGTGGTCAACCTGTCGCTCGCGTTCTTTAACCTTATCCCGATCCCGCCGCTCGACGGCTCGTCGATCATCGTGCCGTTCCTCAAAGGCAAGGCGCTCAACAACTATTATCGTCTGCAGCAATACGCTATGCCCATCCTCATCCTGGTGCTGTACCTGCTGCCCATGTGGACCGGCATCGACGTGATCGGCCGCTATTTCGACGTTACCGTGTATCCGCTTGCTGAGCAGCTGCTCAACTTCGCAATCGCCGGCATCTAAGGTAAACTTACAGGTCGACCGTGCAAAACGGTCGTAACATGCACCCAAACCGCGCCGCGAAGGCGCCGTCAAAGGAGGTCGAAGATGTCGTATCGCGTGTCGACGCAGGTCTACAGCGGACCGTTCGACCTGCTGCTGCAGCTGGTAACCCGCCAAAAAGTAGATATCAGCGCTATCTCCATCAGCGAGGTGGCCGAGCAGTACCTTGCCGAAGCCGAGCGCATCGAGGCGCTGGACCTGGACGTGGCGAGCGATTTTTTGCTGGTCGCAGCAACCCTTTTGGACATCAAGGCCGCCTCGTTGGTGCCGCAGGAGGCCCCGCGCAAAGCCGATGACGATGACGAGATCGACGATGACCTCGAAGAACTTAGCACGCTCGACGGGGACGCCCTACGCGAGGTCCTGATTCAGCGCCTGATCGCCTACAAGCAGTTTAAAGGCGTGGCTGCGGCCCTCGGTGCGCGCATGCAGGCCGAAAGCCGCATGCATCCGCGCGTAGCCGGCCCCGACCCCGAGTTCCTAGGCCTCATGCCCGACTACCTTGCCGGCATCACGCTGCGCGGTCTCGCCGTCATCTGTGCCGACCTGGACGGCAAGCGCCAGACCTTCCTGCTGGAGGCCGAGCATGTGGCGCCGCATCGCGTGCCGCTCGACCTGACCGTGGCCTCAGTCGACCGCTTTACCATGGCGCACCAAACCTGCACCTTCCGCGAGCTACTGGACGGCGATGCCACCACCGAGCAGCTCGTCGTCACCTTTCTGGCCATGCTGGAGCTCGCCAAGCGCGGCTCGCTCACGCTGAGCCAGGACGAGATCTTTGGAACCATCTGCATCAACCGCGTCGAGGGCGCCGAGGCCTACGTGCCCGGCGAGGTCCCCGAGCTCACCGAATAGGAGCCGCAACCATGTCAACCCTTTCCACGCTGGAGGCAAACAGCCTCAAAGGCGCCCTCGAGGCGCTGCTGCTGGTGTCGAGCGACCCGGTGAGTGCGCCCGCGCTGGCCGGCGCACTGGATATCGCCCCCGGCGAGTGCGCGTCGCTGCTCGCCGAGCTCAAGGTTGAGTACGAGGAGGCCAACCGTGGCTTTCAGCTGCGCGAGGTCGCCGGCGGCTGGCGCCTGTTCACGCACCCCGCTTACCACGACGTGGTCGAGGCCTATGTGTTGAGCTGGGACACGCAAAAGCTGTCCCAGGCGGCGCTCGAAACCCTGGCCGTCATCGCATACCACCAGCCTGTGACGCGCGAGGTGGTCAAGGGCATCCGCGGCGTCAATTCCGACGGCGTCATCGCGTCGCTCGTCGACAAAGGTCTAGTGCGCGAGCTCGGCCGCGACCCCCAGCGAGGTCAAGCCATCATCTACGGCACGACCAACGCCTTCTTGGAAAAGTTCGGTCTGCGCTCCACCCGCGACCTGCCCGACCTGGAGCAGTTTGCCCCCGACGAGCAATCGCGTCAGTTTATCCGCGAGCGCCTGAGCGGCCGCAGCATTCAGTCCACGCTCGAGGAGCAGGCCGATGACCTGGACGAAGAGCGCGAACTGCTCGATACCGATGTTGAAGATGTTGAGGCAGTCAAGGACTTGGAAACCCTGGTCGTCGACGAGACCTCGGAGGATTTGCATGACGAGGACTAACGAAGTAGGGGAGACGCGCGCCATGGGTAACGCAGTACCCGCCACCGACGCCCAGCCCGTCTATCCGCACACCATGCGCCTGCAGCGCTTTTTGGCGCGCGCGGGCGTGGCGAGCCGCCGTGGCTCGGAGGACCTAATGACCGCCGGCCGCGTGACCGTCAACGGCGAGGTCGCGACCGAGCTGGGCACCAAGGTCGATGTCGACCACGATCACATCGAGGTCGACGGCATGCCCGTCAAGCTCAACCAGGGCGCCGTGTACTTGATGCTCTACAAGCCGACCGGCTACCTCACCACCATGAGCGACCCGCAGGAGCGCCCTTGCGTGGCCGACCTGGTCCCGCGCGACCGCTTTCCGGGCCTGTTTCCAGTGGGCCGCCTGGACCGCGACACCACGGGCCTTTTGCTCTTTACCACCGACGGCGACATGTCGCAGGATCTGCTGCACCCCAGCAAGCACGTCTACAAGACCTACCAGGCGCTCGTGGACGGACGGCTGTCCGACCGCGACTTGGAACCACTCCGCAGCGGCATCGAGCTCGACGACGGCCTGTGCCAGCCGGCGATCTGCCGCGTCATCAACGCGCGCGAGGCCGAGGCCGTAGCTCCCCAGGGCGTCAAACCCGGCACCACCGCCGTGGAGGTCATAATCCGCGAGGGTCGTAAAAACCAGGTCAAGCGCATGCTGGGCAAGATTCACCATCCTGTGATCCGCCTGCACCGCTGCAACTTTGCCGGCCTTGAGCTCGAGGGCGTGGCCAAGGGCTCGTGGCGCGAGCTCACCGACCGCGAGGTGCAGATCCTTAAAAGCGGCGGCATCCCGCCCAAGCAGGCGAGCGCCAAGCGCAACGGCGGCAAGCCCCAAGACACGCCCGCCAGCCGCACGCGTCACCACGGCAGCCACGGCTCCGCACCCAAGCGCAACACCTACCGCGAGCGCTACACAGGCTAGGCAACCCGCCGCGCCCCAACGCCCGCGAACCATACCAGCACGTCAACCACCGAAAGGAAGCATTGCATGATCGTCGCCATCGACGGCCCCGCCGGTTCCGGCAAATCCACCATCGCCAAGGAGATCGCCCGTCAGCTGGGCTTTAACAAGCTCGACACGGGCGCCATGTATCGCGCCGTCACCTTCGCCGCGCTCGACCGCGGCATCGATCTGGACGACGAGGCGGCCATCGACGTCCTCGCCGAGCAGATCGAGATTCGCTTTACCAACGGCACCGGCGAGGACACACGCCTGACCATTGACGGCCAGGACGCGTCGGCTGCCATCCGCACCCCGCAGGTCGACGCCAACGTGTCCAAGGTCTCGGCCTACCCGGGCGTGCGCGCCGCCATGCTCATCCATCAGCGCCGCGCCGCCGAGGATCGCGATATCGTGGCCGAGGGTCGCGACATCGGCACCGTCGTGTTCCCCAACGCACAGGTCAAGGTCTTTCTGACCGCCGACCCGCGCGAGCGTGCCCGCCGCCGCGTGCTGCAGCGTCACCAAAACGATGCCCAGCCGCTCACCTCCGAGCAGCTCGAGGCCGAGGTCGACGAGACCCTCGACGCCCTCAAACAGCGCGACAAGCTCGACAGCAGCCGCGAGGTCGCGCCGCTTGTGCCAGCCGAGGACGCCGTGCACGTCGACTCCACCGCCCACACCATCGACGAGGTCGTCCGCATTATCGAGGACCTCATCAACCAAAGGAGGTAGCCCATGCGCCTGTTTAAGCAGACGCCCGAGGATTACTACAACGCCCCCTATGCCGAGTTCCCGGCGCTCATCCGCGGCACCGTCGTCGTAGTCATGGCCATCCTTTGGGCCTTCTCCAAGCTCATGTGGCGCTGGAAGGTCGAGGACGCCGATCTTCTGTTTGAGCGCCAGGACGGCCGCGGCAGCGTGGTCATCTGCAACCACACCTCGATGGCTGAGCTCTTGGCCGTGGAGACGGCGTTGTTCTTTGGCGGCCGCCGCATTCGCCCCATCTTTAAGTCCGAGTTCGCCAAGAGCAAGATCGTACGCTGGGCCTTTAGCCGCGTGGGCGGCATTCCTGTCGAGCGTGGCACCGCCGACATGAAGTGCCTGCGCGCCGCCCAGCATGCGCTGCAGCGCGGCGAGGACGTCCTGATCTTCCCCGAGGGCACGCGCATCCGCTCGCGCGAGATCAAGCCCGAGGTCCACGGCGGTTTTGCGCTCATCGCCCAGATGGGCAAGGCGCCCGTCAACCCGCTCGCCATCTGCGGCTGGTCCGACATCACGCCTGCGGGCAAAAAACTCATGCGTCCCAAGAAGTGCTGGATCCGCGCCGGCAAGGCCGTCTCGCTTTCGGACGCGCCGGCCGGGCTTAGGCGCACGGAGCGCCTGGCCTGGTTTGAGTCCGAGGCTATGAGCCGCGTATACGCCATGCGCGACGAGCTGTGCGCCGAGCATCCGGGCAGGTTCTAGCCATGAGCGAGAACGTGACGAACACTGCCGTGACCGCGTCCGACCAAGCCACCGCGCCTACCATCGAGATCGCCGCCCACGCCGGCACCTGCTACGGCGTGCAGCGCGCACTCGATATGGCCCTGGCGGCCGCCCCGCAGGCGGGGGAGACCGCTACGGTCCATACCCTAGGCCCGCTTATCCATAACCCCATCGTGGTGCGCGAGCTTGCCGAGGCGGGCGTCGGTCTGGCCGAGACCCTGGACGATGCCGCATCGGGCACCGTGATCATCCGCGCCCACGGCGTGGTGCCGCAGGTCATCGATGCCGCTCGCAAGCGTGGCCTTACCGTGGTCGACGCCACCTGCCCCTACGTGAAGAAGGTTCATGTGGCGGCCGAGCGCCTGGTACGCGAGGGCTACCGCGTGGTAGTCGTGGGCGAGCCAGGCCACCCCGAGGTCGAGGGCATTCTGGGCCACGCCGGCAATGATGCGCAGGTCGTGAGTTGCGCTGCCGATGCGGACGCGCTGCCGCTCAAGGGCAAGGTAGGCCTGGTTGTACAGACCACCCAGACCGCGCAGAACCTCGCCGAGGTCGTGGCCGCTATCACCCCGCGCGTACAAGAGCTTCGTGTGATCAACACCATCTGCGCCGCCACGAGCGAGCGTCAACAGGCGGCAGCCACGCTTGCCAACCGCTGCGACTGCATGGTCGTGGTGGGCGGCAAGAACTCGGGCAACACCCGCCGCCTGGCGCAGATTTGCGCAGACGCCTGCGAGCGCACGTATCACATCGAGGAAGCTTCCGAGCTCCAGGCCGCGTGGTTTACCGACGCTCACCACATCGGCATCACCGCCGGAGCCTCCACCCCGCAAGAACACATCGAACGCGCCGTCGCGCGCATCAAGGAGCTTTGCCGCTAATCATGGACCAGACCGTACCCGCATACGCCGCCGAGGTGGCCGATTACGGGCGCAGCCGCGACCCCGAGCCGGGTGAAGGCGCGCTCGTAAAGAACGTGCGTCCCGAATCGCCCGCGTGGGATGTGGGTATCGAGCCGGGCATGCGCGTGCTCACGGTCAACGGCGAGCAGCTCACCGACATGATCGTGTGGCTCTGGGAGGCCGACGATGATACCGTCGACCTCGAGGTTTTCGACCCACGCGACAACACCGTCACCTCCGTCGAGCTCGACCGCTTCCCGGGAGAGGACTGGGGGCTGGAGTTCGACGGCCCCATCTTTGACGGCATGCGCACCTGCGTGAACGCCTGCGTGTTCTGCTTTATGACCATGCTGCCCAAGGGCGGCCGTTCCACGCTCTACATTCGCGACGACGACTATCGCCTAAGCTTTTTACAGGGCAACTTTGTCACGCTCACGAACCTCACCGACGATGATGTTCAAAACGTCATCCAACGCAACATGAGCCCCATGAACGTGTCGGTCCATGCCGTAAGCCCCGACGTCCGCCGCCGCATGATGGGCCGCAACGCCCAGCGCGGCATGGACGTACTCGAAGCCATCATGGCCGCCGGCATCGAGATTCACGCGCAGATCGTGTTGTGCCCCGGCATGAACGACGGCGAGGAGCTGGAAAAGACCCTGCGCTTTTGCGAGGAGCACGAGCAAATCACAAGCCTGGGCATTGTGCCGCTCGGTTTTACCAAGCATCAGAACCGCTTTAGCTGGTCCTACAGCGACAAGCCCGAGCTGGCTCGCGAGACCATTGCCATGATCCGGCCTTTCCAGGACCGAGCCTTCGAGCGCTTTGGCCGCCACACCTTCCAGATGAGCGACGAGTTCTATCTGGACGCCGGCATCGATCCTCCCGAGGCAGACTTTTACGACGGTTACCCGCAGTACTACGACGGCATTGGCATGATCCGCTCGTATCTGGACGAGACCGACGACGTGCTTGCCGCCGACGCCGAGCGTCTGGCCCGCGTCCGCGCTGGCATCGCCGAGCGCAACCAGCGCCTTCTGTGCCTCTCCGGCGCCAGCGCGCGCGACACCGTGGCGCGCTTTGTGGAGTCGCCCCAGGGACTCGCCGGCACCGTCACAGCCATCAAGAACCGCTACTTCGGCGGCAACGTGGACGTGACCGGCCTCATCGTCGCGTGTGACATTCTGGAGCAGCTGCCCCAAGACCTGTCGGGGGTTATGCTCTTTGTGCCTAAGCTCATGTTCAACGCTGACGGCATGACGCTTGACGAGTATCATCGTGACGATTTACTCGCAAGCCTTACCAGTCGCGGCGCCGAGGTTCATGTGGTGTCGACCATGCCGCATGAGCTGCTCGATACCCTGGAGCACATCCTTGGCATTGTGCCTGCCGACTCTACTAATTCCGCTGACCCTACCCATTAAAGGAGAGTAGATGAAACCTATCGTCGCCGTCGTCGGACGCCCCAACGTGGGCAAGTCCACGCTCGTTAACCGCCTGGCCCAGACCTCGGACGCCATCGTCCACGAGTCTCGCGGCGTCACGCGCGATCGCTCATATCACACGGCCGATTGGAACGGCCGCGAGTTCACCATCGTCGACACGGGCGGTATCGAGCCGCTCAAGAGCGACGACGTCTTTGCCACGTCCATCCGCGACCAGGCGCTCGCCGCCGCCGAGGAAGCCGCCGTCATCCTGTTTGTGGTCGATGGCCGCACCGGCGTCACCGAGGAGGACGAGTCGGTCGCTCGCATGCTCAAGCGCTGCGACAAGCCGGTCTTTCTGCTGGTGAACAAGCTCGACAACCCCGATCGCGAGAACGACAGCATCTGGGAGTTCTATTCGCTCGGCATCGGTGAGCCCACGCCGCTCTCGGCCCTGCATGGTCATGGCACGGGCGACCTGCTCGACGATATCGTGGCCCTGCTTCCGGAGGAAGAGGACGAGGTCGCCGACGAGTTCCCCGATGCGCTGAACGTGGCCATCATCGGCCGCCCCAACGCCGGCAAGTCCTCGCTGTTCAACCGCATCCTAGGCGCCGACCGCTCTATCGTGTCCAACATTGCCGGCACGACGCGCGACGCCATCGACACCGTCGTGGAGCGCAACGGCAAGCACTACCGCATGGTCGACACCGCGGGCATCCGCAAGAAGAGCACCGTGTACGAGAATATCGAGTACTACTCGATGGTCCGCGGCCTGCGCGCCATCGACCGCGCCGACGTGGCGCTGCTCGTCGTCGACGCCTCCGTGGGCGTTACCGAACAGGACCAGAAGGTCATGGGTCTTGCCATCGAGCGCGGCTGTGCCATCGTGGTGCTGCTCAACAAGTGGGACCTGCTCGACGACGACCGCAAGCGCGAGGCCTGCATGGAGACCATCGACCGCCGTCTGGGCGTCATGGCTCCCTGGGCCCAGTACCTGCGCATCTCTGCCCTCACTGGCCGCAGCGTCGAGAAGATCTGGGCGATGGTCGACGCAGCCGAGAAGACGCGTTCGCAAAAGATCAGCACCTCGCGCCTCAACACGTTCCTCACCGACCTACGTGAGTTCGGCCACACCGTGGTGGACGGCAAGCGCCGCCTGCGCATGCACTACGTGACTCAGACGGGCGTCAATCCGCCGACGTTCACGTTCTTCGTCAACCACAGCGATCTGGTCAACGACACCTACCAGCGCTACGTGGAGAACCGCATGCGCTCGACCTTCGATTTTGCCGGCACGCCCATTCGACTCTTCTTTAGGAAGAAGGAACAAAAGGATGCATAATCCGATTCTGCTGACCGCCATCTGCGCCGTGGTCTCGTTCTTTATCGGAGCGATTCCGTTTGGCCTGATCCTGGGCCGCGTGTTCAACCACACCGACATTCGCAAGGCGGGTTCCGGCAACATCGGCACAACCAATGCGCTGCGCGTGGCCGGCCCTAAGGTGGCCGCGCTCACGTTGTTGCTCGACTGCCTTAAGGGCGCCATCTGCGTCCTTATCGCGCGTCCGCTCATTGCCGACTTGGGCTATGGCTTCCCCGTAAGCATCATGGCGCCCGGAGCCCCCGGCGATTGGATGCTCGGCGTCATTTGCCTGGCAGCGGTGTGGGGCCATATCTTCTCGCCCTACCTTAACTTCCACGGCGGCAAGGGTATCGCGGTTGGCCTGGGCGTCATCCTCGCCTGGTACTGGCCTATTGGCCTGTCGCTGCTCGGCATGTTTATCGTGGCCGTCGCCATCACCAAGTATGTGTCGGTGGGCTCGCTTGCCGCTGCCATCGGTCTTCCCATCGCTGCTTGCGCGGTCTTTCCGTACAGCAGCCTGGGACTTAAGTTTTGCATGGCGATAATCGGCATCACCGTTGTGTGGGCCCATCGCGCGAATATCCAAAAGCTCATGGCCGGTAAGGAGTCCAAGCTCTCGTTTACCAAGCGCGTCACCGAGCCCGACGATAAGTAGGAGAGAATCATGAATGTTGCGCTGATTGGCTCCGGCTCCTGGGGAACCGCCGTCGCCGGCCTTGCCGCCGCGCGAGCCGAGCGCGTGACCATGTGGGCCCACAGCGAGCAGACGGCCGCCGGCATCAATGGCGAGCACTGCAACCCCCGGTATCTGGTGGACTACGAGCTGCCCGGCAACGTCGTCGCCACGACGGACCTGGCGCAAGCGCTCGACGCCGCCGACGCCATCATCTTTGCCGTGCCCTCCACACACCTGCGCAGCGTATGTCATCAGGCAGCGCCTTTCATCGCCGCCAACACCCCGGTGCTCTGCCTTACCAAGGGCATTGAGCCCGAGTCTGGCCTGCTCATGAGCGAGGTCATTGCCAGCGAGATCGGCAACGAGCGGCGCGTGGCGGCCCTCTCGGGCCCCAACCATGCCGAGGAGATTTGCCGCGGCGGGCTCTCTGCCGCCGTCATCGCCAGCGAGGACCAGCAGGTGGGGGAGACCTTTAAGGAGCTGCTGCTGTCCACGGCCTTCCGCATCTACCTGTCGCAGGATATGACCGGTGTCGAGGTTTGCGGCGCTATGAAAAACGTCATCGCCATCGTGTGCGGCATTTCCGCCGGTTCTGGTGCGGGCGACAACACGCTCGCCCTCATCATGACGCGCGGCCTGGCCGAGATCAGCCGTCTGGTGCACGCCCGCGGCGGCCAGGCCATGACCTGCATGGGACTTGCCGGCATGGGCGACCTCATTGCCACCTGTACCTCGGAGCATTCGCGCAACCGCACCTTTGGCTACGAGTTTGCCCACGGCGTGTCGCTCGACGAGTACCAGACGCGTACGCATATGGTGGTCGAGGGCGCCGTCGCAGCCCGCAGCGTGAGCGAACTCGCCCGTTCACTGGGCGTAGACATTCCGCTCACCTTTGCCGTGGAGCAAACGCTCTACAACGGTGTTACTTTGGATAGGGCGCTCGAGATTCTCACCGACCGCGTCCCTTCTCAAGAGTTCTACGGACTCACCGACTAGCGCAGAAAGGCTACTACCATGGGTTCCATTAAAATCGCTCCGTCCGTCCTCTCGGCCGACATGGCCAACCTCAAGGGCGAACTCGACAAGATCGCCGGTGCCGACTACGTGCACTTCGACGTCATGGACGGCCACTTTACCGGCAACCTCACCTTTGGCGTTGACATCCTCAAGGCCGTCAAGCGCTCCACCAATGTACCGGTCGACGCGCACCTCATGGTGTCGAACCCCGACGAGACGGTCGATTGGTACGCAGACGCCGGCGCCGATATGATCACCGTACACTACGAGGCCTCCACGCACCTGCACCGCACGCTCACCCATCTGCAGCAGCGCGGCGTTAAGGCCGGCGTGGTGCTCAACCCCGCCACCCCCGTGTGCGTGCTGGAGAGCATCATCGACGTTGTCGACATGGTACTGCTCATGAGCGTGAACCCCGGCTTTGGCGGCCAGAGCTTTATCCCCGGTACCATCGCCAAGCTACACGAGCTCAAGGCCATGTGCGAGCGCCACGGCATTTCACCCCTCATCGAGGTCGACGGCGGCATCTCTTCCAAGAACATCGCCGAGGTCGTCAAGGCCGGCGCAAATGTCCTGGTGGCCGGTTCCGCCGTATTTAAGTCCGAAGATCCCGCTGCCGAGGTTGCGCTGCTGCAGAAGCTGGGCAACGAGGCTGCACAGGAGGCATAAACCCTTATGACCGCAGGTCAAAACCGCATACCCGTGAATCTTGACTACGCCGCCTCGACGCCCATGCGCGCCGAGGCGCTCCTTGCGCAGCGCGAATACGACGACAGCGAGCTTGCCGGCGTCAACCCCAACTCGCTGCACTCGCTTGGCCGCAAGGCCGCAGCACGCCTGGAAGTCGCCCGTCGCGAGATCGCCCGCAGCTTTGGCGCGCGCGTTCGCCCGTCCGAGATCATCCTTACCAACGGCGGCACCGAGGCCAACCAGTTGGCGCTGCTCGGTCTTGCCGAGGGCGCCCGTCAGCGCGATCGCAAGCGCGACCGCGTGATCGTGTCGGCGATCGAGCACGATTCGATCCTGGACAACCTTCCGCTGCTGCGTGCCGCCGGATTTACCGTCGACCTGGTGCAGCCCTGCCGCGCGGGCTACATTGAGCCTGCCGCGCTGAGCGACTTGCTCGGCGACGACGTGGCGCTCGTGAGCATCATGGTCGCCAACAACGAGACCGGCGTGGTGCAGCCTATCCGCGAGCTTGCCGCAGCTGCGCACACCGCAGGTGCCCTGTTCCACACCGATGCCATCCAGGGCTACTTGCATATTCCGCTCGATGTCACCGAGCTGGGCGTCGACGCCATGTCCGTCGCAGCCCACAAGATTGGCGGTCCCGTGGCATCTGGCGCACTCTACCTTAAGAGCCGCACGCCGCTGCGCCCGCGCATCTTTGGGGGCGGACAGGAGGCCGGTCGTCGTGCCGGCACGCAAGACCTGCGAACGCAGCTCGCCTTTGCCGCTGCCGCCTCGTCTCTGACGCCCCATGTGGCTCAGGAGCGCGCGAAGCTGCAAACCCTTTCCGACAAGCTCTACGCCACGCTTACGGCCCACCCGCGCATTCACGCCACCATGGGTGACTACGCGCAAGCCGACCGTCTGCCCGGCATGGTATCGATCTACATTGACGGCATGGACTCCGAGGAACTCATCATCAAGCTCGACGCCGCCGGCTTTGAGGTGTCGGCAGGCTCGGCATGCTCGAGTGGCAGCATGGACCCGAGCCACGTACTCAGCGCGATGGGCATCGGCCGCGAACAGGCGCTGGGTGCCTTGCGCATCTCCTTCGATGATCGCGTGAATCCAGGCGATCTGGACGACTTTGCCCAGACGCTGCTCTCGATCGCAGGTGCCGCATGATCGTCGCCGAGCTCGAGCGCGCCCTACTGGCACGCTATCCCAAGGCGGACGCCGAGGGCTGGGATCACGTAGGACTCTCCGTTGGCGATCCGGCCGCGGAGATCACCGGCGTTGCCTGCGCACTCGATGCGACCGAGGCTAATGTTCGCCGCGCCCAAGAAGCAAGCGCCAACGTGCTGCTGACGCATCATCCCATATACATCAAGGCACCCGAGGCCTTTTGTCCGGCGGATGCCACACGACCCCAGTGCAGTGCGGCCCTCTACGAGGCTGCCCGCTGCGGGGTGAGCATTATCTCGCTCCACACCAACCTGGACCGCTCGCACGAGGCACGTATCTGCCTAAGTAGGCTTTTGGACGCCGCGCCCGCAAGCTCGTTGGAGCACGTGGACGACCCCGAGGCCTGCGGACTGGGCGTACTCGCGACCCTCCACGACCCCTGCAGCCTGCGCGACCTTGCCACTCGCGCCGCCACGGCGTTTGGCAGCGACCCACGTGTGTGGGGCGAGGCCGATCATCCGTGCCGCACCGTCGCCATTCTGGGCGGCTCCGTGGGAGACTTTGGAGAGCTCGCCATCGCCGCGGGCGCAGATGTCATCGTAACCGGCGAGGCGGGCTACCACGTGGCGCAAGACCTTGCCTTGCGCGGGCTGCCGGTGATCTTGCTCGGCCACGACCGCTCCGAAGAGCCGTTCGTTGATATATTGATGAACTCTGCAGTTGACGCCGGGGCCGACCCCCGTCATGCGATTAAAATACTGAACCCTTGCCAATGGTGGACTGTGACAAAAGGAGAGAACTTATGAGCGCCGGCGCTACGCTACTCAAGCTGCAACAGATCGATTTGGAGCTCGCCCGCAACAAGAGCGAACTTGCCAATATGCCGGAGCTCAAGGAGCTCGCTTCCAAGCGCAAGACCTACGTTAAGCTCAAGGCCGAAATGACCAGGCTCTACGCCCAACGCAAGGACCTGGATATTGAGCTCGACGATCTCAACACCACCGAGATCCAGACCAATAACGCCATCGAGGCCGCCAAGAAGCGCCATGTCGACGGCTCTGACTATCGCGAGGTTCAGGACCTGGAGAACGAGCTCGCCACCCTGGCCAAGCGTCTGGACAAGATTGAGCACACCCGCAAGGACGTCGTTGTCGCCCACAAAGAGGCGCTCGACCGCGAGACCCGCGCGCAGGCAATCATCGCCAAGTTCGAAGAGGGCGTGAAGGCCGATACCAAGGCCGCCCGCGCCAAGGCTGCCGACCTGCAGGCTCAGATCGAAGCCGCCACTAGGGAGCGCACCGCGCTGGCCGCCACGCTGCCGGCCGACGTGCTCACCGACTACGAGCGTCTGCTCAAGCAGTTCCGCGGCTTGGCCGTCGAGACCATCCAGGGCAACATCCCCACGGTCTGCCACACCGCGCTGCAGGCATCGTCCATGAGCGACCTCAACCACGACGGCAGTGAGATTACGCACTGCCCGTACTGCCACCGCCTGCTCGTGCTCCCTAGCAAGGAAGCTTAACGATGACGGCGGCACCCAACAATTCAATGCAACTTGAGGGAAAAACGATCCTGCTGGGCATTACCGGCGGGATCGCCGCCTATAAGTCGTGCAATATCGTGCGCCTGCTGCAAAAGCGCGGCGCACGTGTCAAAGTCGTTATGAGCGAGCATGCCACGGAGTTTGTGGGGCCGCTTACCTTCCGCGCGCTCACCAACGAGCCGGTCGCGGTTGGGCTATTCGACGATCCTTCCGACCCCATCCACCACATTTCGCTGGCGCAGGAGCCCGATCTGGTGGTCGTGGCGCCCGCGACGGCCAATATTATCGCCAAGATGGCCAACGGCATCGCCGATGACCTCATCTCCACCACGCTGCTGGCAACGCCGCGACCCATCGTGATCGCACCCGCTATGAACAACGGCATGTGGAAGGCGCCGGCAACGCAGGCCAACATGGCCACGTTGCGCGAGCGCGGTGTCCATGTGGTGGGACCCGGCAGCGGCTACCTTGCCTGCGGCGACGTGGACACGGGGCGCATGAGCGAGCCCGAGGACATCGTCGAGGCTGTCTGTGAGGTGCTCAACCCCGTGCCGCAAGACCTGACGGGCAAGCGCATCTTCATCACCGCCGGCCCCACGCACGAGCCGATCGACCCGGTGCGATTCATTGGCAACCGTTCTTCGGGCAAGATGGGTATCGCCCTGGCGGGGGAGGCCGCACGTCGCGGTGCCGCCGTCACGCTCGTGCTGGGACCGACATCGCTCGACGTTCCCCGCGGTGTGGAGTGCGTGCACGTACAGACCGCCTCAGAAATGCTCAAGGCAGCGCTGAGCGCCTTCCAGACGGCCGACGCGGCCATTTGCGCCGCCGCCGTCGCCGACTACACGCCGGCGGCCCCAGCGGACCATAAGCTCAAAAAGGCCAACGAGCGCCTGGATCGAATCGAGCTCGTCGAGACCGTTGACATCTTGGCCGAACTTTCACGCCAAAAGGGCGATCGCCTCGTAATCGGCTTTGCAGCCGAGACTGATAACGTCGTCGAGTACGCCGAGCGCAAATTGACCCGCAAAGGCTGCGATGCCATTATCGCCAACGATGTCTCACGCGCCGATTCGGGCTTTGGAACCGACACCAACAAGGCTTGGATCGTGAGCATAGCGGGTACGCAAGAACTACCCGTACTAACAAAACCCCAGCTCGCAGATACAATTTTGGACTTGCTTCAAAATTTGTAAAAAAGTTCTTGCACAAGGACAAAGTTTCGGGTTAATATACTCCCTGTTGCGAGCGAAAGCAGAGCAACAAACAAAAGCTTCGGGACGTGGCGCAGCTTGGTAGCGCACTTGACTGGGGGTCAAGGGGTCGCTGGTTCGAATCCAGTCGTCCCGACCAGAAGTTTGCAGGTCAGGCACTTAGTGCCTGACCTTTTTTGTTTTAAGCAATTGCTTAATTTTCAGTAAGCAACAGGGTGCCAAAAATCTACCTACGCGATAATCGCCTTTTGCGGCTACTTGCGCGTTTTGCACGCGCTTGAGCCGATTTATTAACGCGATATGAATCTACATACGCGTAGCTGGTATGCAGCCGAGTACAGGCTGTATTTATCGCGGCGATTAACACAGATATAGCGACTATAACGGACAAGCGTGTCGCTGTATTTATTCCAGTAGTTCACTTGATCGGTGGACAAGTGGGCTGTTGCAACGAAACGCCAAGCAGGATGGGCTCTATACGAGGACGCCGCAGGGTAATGGCGGGGGAGTGCGGCGGGCGCTCTGAGAGCCGCTGTGTGACCCCATGTCTCCTTAACTCGATAATTTGTGTTTCAAGCCACGAATCGGTCGAGCAATTGCCAAAAGAACGGCCCATGCAGGATTGCACGGGCCTTACATCAGATCAAATTTGAGCTAGAAGCACCAAGCGGAGCAGACGCAACACCATCTCGTCGCGGCCTCGGCGAGCGACATATCGCAGTCGAGGTAGACAACGAGGAAGTCGTCAGGCCCCGCACAGGGGGACCGCGATGGTGGCCACCGCGCCGCCCGAGGGGCTGTTGGCGAGCGAGACGGAGCCCCCGTGGGCGCTCGCGGCCTCGGAGGCGACGTGCAGGCCGAGCCCGTAGTGGCGGCCTCCGTCGCGCGAGGAGCGGGACGAGTCGTCTGTGAAGAGGCGCTCGCAGCCGCGTTCGAGGGCGGCGGGAGAGAAGCCCGGTCCGTCGTCGGCCACCTCGATGACGAGGTGTCCGCCCGCGACGTCGCAGGAGACCACCACACGCGAGCGCGCGTGCTCGGCGGCGTTGGCCACGAGGTTCGCGGCGGCTCGCGCCAGGGCGGTTCGGTCGAGCGGGGCCTCGGGCGCGCCCGCGACAGCGGGGCCCGTGGCCGCGTCGAGCGTCACGCCTCGCGCCCGGGCGATCTGGGCGGCCTCGGCGAGGACCTGCTCGCAGAGCTCGGCCGGCCGCATGGGGGCCCTCTCCGCCCCGCCGGACCCGCGCGAGGCCTCGATGAGCAGGCGCACGTAGCCGTCGAGCCTTTCGACACCGCCGGCTATGTCGCGCGCGGCGGCCGCGAGGTCGGCGTCTTTCTCGTTTTTCAGCTCCTCCGCCACGAAGTCGGCGTTGGCGCGCAGCACGGTGAGCGGCGTCTTGAGGTCGTGGGCGAGCGACGCCACCTGCTCGCGCTGCCCCCGCTCCGCGGCCCAGCGGGCCTCGAGCGACTCGGCGAGGGAGGCCCGCATGGCGTCCATCGCGGCGAGGACGTCGTTCACCTCGCGCACGTTGGTGCTGCCGACCGCGAAGTCGAGCTCCCCCGCGCCGACGCGCCCCGCCGCCTCCGCGAGCGGCGCCATCTTGCGCGAGATCACGCGGCTCGCGCGTCGCGCCACGAGCGCGAGCGCGAGCGCGCTTCCCGCAGCGGCGCCGACGAGCATGAGGTTCTGCGGGTTGGGAAGCAGGCCGGCGAGATCGCGCGAGACCCACTGCGGCAGGTACTCGCTGACGAGTGCGCAGGCCCCGCCGCCCTTGAGCGGGAACGCGGCGTAGGTGAGGCCCGAGCCCCCGCCCTCGATCTCCACTGTTCCCGGATCCGCGGCGAGTGCCGCACGGGTCATTTCCGTCGCGTCCTCGAGCCGCGTGCCCTCGAGGTCTGTCATCAGCACGTATCCGTCCTTGTTCAGGATGAGGTAGCGGTACGCCGTCGGCACGTCCTGCTGCCCGCAGACGCCGTCGCGTGCCAGGCCCTCCGCGACCTCGCGCGCATTGGCCGGCCCCCAGCTTGCCTCGTAGACGAAGCCCGCGCTGATCGCCGCGGAGAGCGCCATGAACGAGGCGAGCCACGCCGTAGCGACCGCCGCGAACGCGTAGGCGAAGTAGCGCGCGATGACGAAGGAGAGCGGCATGCCCCCGCGACCTCGCGCCCCGGTCCTCAGAGCTGCCACTTGTACCCCATCCCCCAGACGGTCGCGATCGGATCGGCACCGGCCTCGGAGAGTTTCCTCCGGGCGCGGCTGACCTGCATGGATATGGCCGCGTCGTCGGCGTCGCTCTCCCAGCCGAGCACCGCCACGCGTATCTGCGCGCGGCTCATGACCTGCCCGGGGTGACGAGCGAGGTACTCGCAGATGGCGTACTCGGTGGGCGTGAGCGGCACGGCCTCGCCGCCCACGGCGAGGCCGCGCGCCCCGAGGTCGATCCGCACCTCCCCGAAGGAGAGGGCGTGCGAGCGCGGCCGGCGCTCACGGCGTAGATGGGCCGCGACCTTGGCGCGCAGCTCCGCGGCCCCGAAGGGCTTGCGGACGTAGTCGTCGGCGCCCAGGCCGTAGCCGGCCACAGCATCCTCCTCGGCCACGCGAGCGGTCAGGAAGACGATGGGCCCGTCGAAGTCCGGGCGGATCTGCCGCACGAGCTCGAAGCCATCGAGCCCCGGCATCATGACGTCGCAGAGCACGAGGTCGAAGCGCGAGAGGTCCATCCCCGGGACCGCCGTCGGGTCCGCCTCCCTGACGACCTCATGGCCGTCGCGGCCGAGGACGCGCGCGAGCGCGTCGAGGATCGCCCGTTCATCATCCACTGCCAGTATCCTCGCCATGTTAGACCTCCTGAAACTCTCGTCGGAATTGTACTAGCGCCGCGCTCAGCGGTCCAGAGCCCTGCGCGCAGCCGCGGGCGCCTCGGCCGCTTCGCACGCGCGGTAGCGCACGCCCGAGCCGCCGCGCGCCTCGATCCCGAGCCAGCCCTCGCCGTCCGACTCCCGCCCGAAGAAGATGAGCTGGAGCTCTCGGACATTGCCCCTGTCGTCCGCCGCGTCCACCAGGTAGACGTAGTTCGCCCCCGCCCCGGTGGCGTCGGCGTAGGAGCTCGCGTGGCTGCCGGGCCCGAGCGCGGGCGCCCACATGGCGATCTCAGGGTTGGGCAGCACGCGGTCGGCGATCGAGCGCAGCGCCGATCCCCAGCCGGCGTCGAGCAGGGCGTTCCCGCCCAGGACGAGCGCTGCGGAGAGGAGGGCGAGCATGGCGGCGAGCGGCCTCCTACGCATCTGCCCTCCCGTCCTCGAAGCGGCAGAACCAGGCGAGAAGGACGGCGTCGGCTGCCAGTGTGAGCACGAGGCCAGCGAGCGCAGTCGTGAGGAGAGGGCCCGCCGCGCGTGCGGCGTCGATGAAGGCCTCCACCCCGAGCGACCCCAGGCGCGCGGGCCAGGCGAGCGGCACCCAGCCCAGGGGCGTCGCCAGGGCACCGGTGAGCTCGCCGGTCATGAGGCCGTGCGCAAGTCCGCCCACCGAGAAGAACGCGAGGAGCGCCCCCGCCGCGCCGCCGCCGATGGCGGCGTTGCGGCCGAGGCGCAGGGCCACGCCGAGCCCCAGCGCGTAGAGGGGCAGGCTGCCCAGCACGATGCCCGCCCAGGCGGCCGCAAGCGGAGCGGGCCCGAGCGGCAGGCGCCCGGAGACGGCGAGCGCGCCCCCGAACGCGCCGAGCGCCA
>NZ_QSGK01000018.1:0-13539 GCF_003468125.1 Collinsella sp. AM40-7AC
AGACGGAAAGCACATTAAGTGCTTTCCTTTGCGTGCGGAACTCGCGACAAACTTAACCCCCGCCCCCAGCCCCGGAGACCCTCCCTGCCGTAACATTATTCAACCAGTTTTGCGGGCGTGCGCCGCTGCGCGGCTAGCCCGCGTGCTCCTCGGCGGGATTGGTCTGATGGATCTTGTTGAACTTTGACCTTTGGCTCATAAAAAACGGGGGATGCATTGTGCATCCCCCGTTTTTGTTGCGGTTAGTCTAGGTCAATAAACTTGGTGCTTATGATCTTGCCGTCTTTTACTAGCATTCTGGCCATGGTGGGGCCTCGGGTGCCTCTGGGGTAGCTGGCGCTACCCGGATTGAGGACTAAGCAGCGGCCCACTTGGGCTTCTTTGGTTACGTGGGTGTGGCCGTTGATGGCTACGTCTACGGATCCCACCGGAAGGTCTTCGCGGTAGTGGGCTACGGCGAATTTGAGGCCTTCGTAGGTAAAGAGAACAAGACGGTCTACATCGGGGCCGTAGTCGCGGTAATAATCGTTGTTGCCCAGTACGGCCCGCACGGGGGCGATGGTGCATAGGTGCTCGTAGTCCATCTCCGACGTAAGGTCGCCGGCATGGATAATCAGATCTGCACCCTCAAGCTCACCCAGGAGCGCAGGCGAAAGATAGCCGTGGGTGTCCGAGATGATGTCGATACGCTTGGCGCTTGCATTGTTCATGGGATCCCTTCCGCAAAAAACGATTCGGCAGATACATACAAAAAAGGCCCCACGGCTCCGCAGACGATGGGTCTACAGGGCTGCGGGGCCAGTGTGCTAGAGACTCAGGGCCTTCTTGAGCGGCACGACGCGGCGGCGCGAAACCGGCACGCGTTCGTCGACGCCCGTAATGCCCAGCTGGATGGCGCCCGAGGGCACCGTCTCGACGTCGGTAACGCACGCCAAGTTGACGATATAGCGGCGGTGAACACGGAAGAAGCCAAAGTCGCAGAGCTTGGCCTCAAACTGCGCCAGCGAGGTCGTTGACAAAAAGCGATCATCGACGGTATAGATGCAGGAGTAATCGTCCTTGGCCATGATAAAGCGAATGTCGTCCACGGGAATGAGCACCTTGCGGCCGCCCTTTTCCACCGGGATACGCTCGATGGTCACCTTGCTGTCCGTAACCGGCTTGGCGCGTTGCATGACCTTCTCGATCGCGCGATCCAAGCGAGCTTCCTCGACCGGCTTCATCAGATAATCGACAGCATCCACGTCGAATGCCTCGACCGCATGGTCGCTATACGCAGTCACAAACACGATCGCCGGCGGATTTTTGAGCTTATGCAGCGCCTCGGCAAGTTGCAGGCCCGAGGCACCGGGCATCGAGATATCGAGAAACACGACATCCACGCGACTTTCCATAAGCATCTCGATGGCGGAGCGGACGCTCGACGCCTCCGTGATCGTGCCGATCTTGCCCGTTTGCTCGAGCAGGAAGCGAAGCTCCGAGCGAGCCGGCGCCTCATCATCCACAATCATCGCACGCAGCATAGGGATAAAACCTTTCGTCAACTAACTACGCCGGGCATCCGTCGCATGACGTTGAGCCCGTAGCCTTTTATTTTACTCTTGAATGTCAAAGATGCTCTCTGACAAATCAAGATGAAGGAGCACTTTGGTGCCCTTGCCCGGCGCCGATTCGACACGCGTATAGGAGTGCGGCCCATAAAAGCGATGGATGCGCTCCGAAATATTGTGCATGGCCACACCGGCGCCGCCACCCTGGGGAGAGTTGGCGTCGGGACGGGCAGAGCGCTCGTCAAACAGTCTGGCGGCGGTACCCTCATCCATGCCCACGCCATTATCGGCCACGGCAATCAAGATTGCATCCTCGCCGTCTTGGTGAACGGTCACGTCGATCCTCAGGGCGTCGTCATCGCCCATACCATGACGCACGGCGTTCTCGACAATCGGCTGGATCACGAACGCCGGCACCAGCGTATCTTCCACGTCCTCGGACACATCGAACGTCGCAAGCACGCGGTCCTCGCCAAAGCGGGCCTTCTCAAAGGTAAGGTAGCGCTTGGTCTGTGCGACCTCGCGCGAGACCGGAATAAGCGATCCCGAGTTGTCGAGCGTGGCACGATAGAACGATGAGAACTCACGAAGCAGTTCGCGGGCCCGCAGCGGGTCGGTGCGCGTAAACGATGCAATGGTGTTCAGCGTGTTGAACAGGAAGTGCGGGTTAATCTGCGCCTGCAGCGCACGCACCTCGGCGCGCGCCGTGAGCTCCTTTTGCACCTCGAGCTCGTGGATGGCGAGCTGTGTGGACAAGATCTCGGCAAAGCCCGAGGCAAGCGCGTACTGGGTACGGTCGACGGCGCGCGGGGTCTTGTAGTAGAACTTGAGCGTGCCGACGGTACGATCGCCCACCTTGATGGGGGCGATAATGCCGGCGGGAACTTGGTTGTGCGAGCCGTCCGAGCCCACGACATCCACCATACGGTTGAACGACTGCACGATGCCATGTTCGATAACGTAGCGTGTGGCAAGCGTGTGGATGGGAGAATCTGGCAGTAGTTTTTCCTCAAACTCGCCCGCGCAGGCAAGCACGTTGCCCTCGTCGGTGATGGCCACCGTCATGGCGCGCGTCTCGGGCAAAATGCGCCGGCACACCAAACGCGCCGACTCCTGCGTCAGACCGCCCTTAATGTCCTCGAGCATGGCCGAGGCCACCGAGAGCGTCTCCTCGGTGTACTGGGAGCGCACCGAATCGGGATTGAGCGTCAAAAAGATAAAGATGCACAGAAAGATGCACAGCAGCGCGCAGGCAATCACCGTGGCGATCGGCTCGATACCGGTCACCAAGGCAAAAATAAAGTACACCAGCACGCAAATGGCGCATGCAACGGCAATGATGCGAAAGATTGATATTGAACTATCGCGCTGGGCGCGGCGGTCGATCATTCGGCCCCCTCCAGGATACTGATCAGTTGTGCGTCACGCCAAAGCCCGTCCATGATCTTGGGCCAAAAGCTCTGGAAACGCAGGTAGCTTGCGGCGTTTTGGCGCGCATAGGCCTTTGCCTCGCCGATACCATGGCGCCAAATGCGCAGGTAGCCCTCATGCTCGCGGGTAAACACGCTGCGGACCATAGCGGTCTTGCGCACGCGGTCGTCGAGCTCGCGCGAAATCCACGGGCCCGGGTAGGGCATGAGTGATGCCGCCGTAACGGGAATGAGCTCCTTTTGATGCGCGGCGAATGTCAACTTGGCCCGTTCGTAGTACCAACGGTATACATCCTGCATAAAGCGCGGTGAGCGCTTTTCGGACTCCGGAGGCAGATGGCGCACGGTCCACTCGTTATCGAACCACACGTCGTAGCCAAACATGCGCATGTTAAAGAGGTAATCCAAGTCCTCGCCGCGGGTGATAAACGGGTCAAAGGCCACACGCGTAAAGGCGCGGGCGTGCAGGGCCATCAGGCCGCCGCACACGTAGTTGGAGCGCGAGATGCGGGTGCCCGAGAGCGCCTTTTTCATCCAACGGTTGAACTCGATGCGCTTGGTCCACCAACGATGGCAGATGCCCGCCTTGTCCGTGGGAGCCAGCGGCGAGCCGTCGCGATCGTAGAAATAGCCGCTCTTGACCAAGATCGGCAAGCCCTGACGCGTCTGCTGCCCCAACGCATAGGTCGCGCGCTTCATAAAGTCGGCGTCGATGACAGCCTCATCGTCATCCAAAAAGATAACCGCGTCATGCCCCAACACAGCGGCACAGGCCAGCCCCATGTTGCGGATGGCACCGTAGCCTCGCAGGCTCACGCACTCGCCCGAACCCTTGGGCGCGATCTGAGCAACCCGGTCTGCGATGCGCGAGGCCTGGGTGTTGGTGACAACGGTGACCTTGAGCGTTGGATGCGCGTCGACAATCTCGCGCACGCGCAGCGACACATCAGCTGTGGCAGAAACGGGACAGACCACCAAAAGGATGATGCGCGGGATGTCACGTACCTGCTCAAGCGAGACCAGGCAGCGGTCGAGTTCGGGATTGTCGGCGTTGAGTCGCGTCGAATGATCATAGGTGCCGGGGGCGTTTGCGCAAGCGTCATCGCCCGCCCAATACGTTGGAATCACGACCGTGGCGTTCATGCCTTACCCTCCCTGCAACACAAAAACGGGACGCCGCCAAACACAGGCGACGCCCCGCGACCTAGCTGATTCCATCATACCCACTTGGGCAAATCATTGCTCGCAAGTCGCAATGTTTATTGCGGATAACCCCAAAAGAGTACCGTGGACAGGCACAATAGCCGCTCGCTCCTATGCGGCATGCTCTGCCGCCCGAGTCATGCGGGACAGGCGGACCAGCAGCATAAAGCCAACGACCAGCAGCACACCAATGGAAAGGACGCCCAGCGACGGGTTGCCGGTCAGCGAGGTGACGACCGACACCAGGAAGGTGCCCATAACGCTTGCATAACGACCAAAGATGTCAAAGAAGCCGTAGTACTCGTTGGACTTTTCCTTGGGAATAATGCGGCCAAAGTAGCTACGGCTGAGCGCCTGCACGCCGCCCTGGAACAGGCCGACCAAAATGGCAAGCACCCAGAATTCAAAGGCGGTCTTGAGGAAGAACGCGGCAAAGAGCACGATGCCCATATAGGCGGCGACTGCCACCAAGATCATGTTGAGCGTGCCCACGCGGCCGGCGAGCTTGCCGTAAATGATGGCAGACGGAAAAGCAACAAACTGCGTGACGAGCAGAGCCAGCACCAGTTGGGTCGAGTCGATGCCCAAAGCCGATCCATAGCTGGTTGCCATGGAAATGACCGTGTGCACACCGTCGATATAGAAGAAGAACGCGATCATGTAGACCAGCACGGTCTTGTTGTGGGCGATCTCGCGCATGGTGTGTCCGACCTCGGAGAACACACCGCCCACGATGTGGCCGATGGTGTCCTCGGGACCGCGCTCGCGACCGTACTTTTGCTTATAGGTGCGAATGAGCGGCAGGGTAAAGATGAGCCACCAGGCACCAGTGATGATAAACGACAGACGCGTTGCCAGCATGGTGGGGACGCCAAGAGCGGGGCCACCCATGATGAGCGCAAGGCAGATGACGAACGGCACGGTGGAACCGATGTAGCCCCAGGCATAGCCCGAGCTGGACACGGCGTCCATGCGCTCGTCGGTGGTAATGTCGGGCAGCATGGCGTCGTAGAACGTCATAGAAGAGTTAAGGCCGATGGTGCACAGCACGTACACGGTCAAAAATGCCATGGCGGACATTGGGATAGCCTGCGCCAGGCAAAGCACCAGGCCCGTGAGGAAGAAGCCCAAGAAGAACTTGATCTTGTTGCCGGCGTAGTCGGCAAGTGCGCCCAGAATGGGCATGAGCATGGCAATGACCAGCGAGGCGATCGTCTGAGCGTTGCCCCAAGCGACCACCAGGTCTGCCGAGGAAGCACCGGTATTGATGGCGTTAAAGTAGATGGGCACCACCGAGGTATTGAGCAGCACGAGGGCCGAGTTTCCCACATCGTACATGACCCAGTTACGCTCGAGCTTGGTGTATTTCATGGACAGGGACCCTTCGTATTCGCCCGATATGCAGTTAGTTCATCGTACCCCAATTGTCCAGAAGCGCCGGTAAGGATTCGGCAAAGGGGCACTCACGGGCCCTATTCCTCGCGGTCGAACTCCTCATCGGCATTGAGCACGCGACCGCTGTAGTTGACGTGACTGGTAACGGCATCCATGTCACCGGTCTCGATAAAGCGGGCAACCGTGCACTCGTAATCGAGCAGCGCGCGGTCAAAGACCTCGGGGAAGCTCTCGGTCGAGACTTCATCGGTAAAGGGATTCTTCCATGTCAGATGGCCCAGGTTACCGGTGCGCTCGGGCAGCTCCGTCGTCACGCGATGGGCAAGGCCGTCGAGCAGCGAGTAGTCGTGCACCAAGCCCTCAACCAACGAGATCGCGCGCGTCTTTACGGAGCCGGCCGGCTCAATCGCGCGGTAAAGTCGCTGCATATTGGCAACGGCGGCACCGTATTCCCCCGCCGGAATGTCAATACCGTACACGCGTCCGGCAACATAGCTCATCAGCACGCCGGCAACGCGATTGATACGGTCGGTGGTGACGATCTCGCCCGCCGGCGGGTAATCGTCGACCGTAGCGCCATCGCGTTTAAGCTGCAGCATCAGTACATCCAGGTCGCTCTCGATCACGGCATGGACCTGACTGCTCGAATCCTCAAGCTCTGAATCGGACTCCACGATGCCAAACTGTTGCTCATAGACAAAGGGGTGGGCGTTGCGGTCGAGCACGTAATGAGACAGCAGGCCCAGCGCAAAGGCGCGACCCAAGCTGGCGTCGCGCGGCAACAGATGCGACACGCCGTCGCGCAGGCACGCGAACTGGCGAGACATACGCGACCGATGCATGACCTGCGCCAGCAGCGTGCAGTCGGAAACACGCGGTGTCAGAATGTGAAAGAAAAACGGGTCGGGGCCTTGGTTGCCCAAGATAAAGGCAATGCGCTCTTCATCGGACGCGATGACGCCCTGCGGAAGACGGTCGATGCTTTCCTCGCCAAACAGATGATGGGTGATAAGCGCGGGCATAATGATCCTTTCGATTTCATTCGATGCCACCCATTATGCCCACCGCGCGCCCATGCCAAACCTGCGATGGTAAACGACGGCACGCAGACCGTCTACGCAAGCCCCAAGTGTGCTTTAACCTCGGCAGCGCGACGGCGGGACACGGGCACCGTCGAGGTTACGCGATCGAGCCTGAGCTCCATAAGACCCGTGGAACCGATCTCGACATTGTGCACGTCTTCCAAATTGACCAGATAGCTGCGATGAACGCGAATAAAGCCCTCGGAGCCCAAGCGACGTTCGAGCGAAGAGATCGACTCATTGATCAGGTACGTTCCCTCGGCGCAGATGGCGTTGCAAAAATCGGCGCGTGCCTCAAAGTAGCAGACGTCTGCGGCGGGAATGAACACCTTTTTGCCCCCGCGGTCCACCGTCAGACGCAAAGGCTGGCGCGGAGCGTGGATAACACGACGGGCACCCAAGGCTGCCTCGATCTTGTCGAGCGCCTTTGACAAGCGGGCATCCTCGACCGGCTTGACGACGTAATCGACGGCATCGAGGTTATAGGCATCGGCCGCATACTCGGCAAATGCCGTCACAAACACCACGACCGGCGGCTTTTTTAGGTTCTGCAGCGTCTCGGCAAGCTCAATTCCCGAGCGGCCGGGCATCGTGATATCCAAAAGCAGCACGTCGGGCTTGTTCGACAGAATCGACTCCACGGCCTCGGTGACATTGCCTGCCTCGGCAATCTGGCCAACACGCGCATCCTTTTCCAGCAGATAGCGTAGCTCCGCCCTAATAGGAGGCTCGTCATCAACCACCAAGATGTTCCAGCCTTCGGACATATGCGCTCCCTCTTTTTCTCTCAATCCAACCGCGTGCTACACCGTCAGCGGCGCCGGCTCATGCGGTTCGCCGTTCAACTCAACGATGACCTGCGTTCCCACGCCCTCCTGGGACTTCACGCGCATGCCGGAATCTTCTCCGTAAAAGAAATGGATGCGCTGAAGCACGTTGAAGAGCGCCAAGCCGCAACCTCGCTTGACGGAGCCGTCGGCGGTAATGCTCTCGGGCTCCTCTCGGCGATGCTGCTCAAACAGATGCGCGCAGACTTCTTCGCTCATAC
Organism: Collinsella sp. AM40-7AC; assembly: GCF_003468125.1. Taxonomy (NCBI): domain Bacteria; kingdom Bacillati; phylum Actinomycetota; class Coriobacteriia; order Coriobacteriales; family Coriobacteriaceae; genus Collinsella; species Collinsella sp. AM40-7AC. Next base: position 7,709 of record NZ_QSGK01000018.1, read on the forward strand.
CGATGCCGTCATCTTCGACGCTGATCTCCAAGCCGTCATCGGTCTCGAAAGCCCTAACATGAATAGAAAGCGGCTCGGTCTCGCGCTGCGCATGCTTGATGCAGTTTTCGAGCAACGGCTGCAAGATAAACGGCGGCACCATGCAATCGCGCACCTCAAAGTCGATATCGACCGAGACGCGCAGACGGCCGTCGCCATAACGAGCCTGCATAAGATTGATATAGCGAGTGCCCTGTTCCACCTCGTGCTCGAGCGTTGTGAGGGTATCGGAATCGGACAGTGTCTGACGGTAGTAATTGGAAAAGTCGATGAGCAGCGACCTGGCCTTGTCCGGCTCGGTACGCACGAGCGACACGATGGTGCTGATGGTGTTAAACAGAAAATGAGGATCGACCTGCGATTGCAAGGCGCGCAGCTCCACACGGGCCGTGAGCTCGTCCTGGCGCTCGAGCTCAAAGCTCGCGAGCTGCGTGGAAATGAGGTCGGCAAAGCCCGAGGCAAGCGCCGTCTGGCGCATATCGATGCTGCTCAGACGGGGATAATACAGCTCGAGCGTGCCCACGCAATGCCCACGCACGGTGAGCGGTGCGACAATACCAGCGCGCAGGCGCGGGAAGTAGCCACCCGCCTCGGTCGAGGCATCGCGCGAAAACACGCTTTGCTCACCGCTGTTGATCACGTTGAGCGTAGTCCGCAGCACCACCGGGGTGCCGGCAGGGCACTTTGCCGAGTCCTCGCCCCAGCTTGCCAACACCTGCTTGCCGTCGGTAAAGCAGATGGCAGAGGCGATGGTCTCGGACAGGATGATCTTAGAGGCGCCCAGGGCCGCTTCGGGCGTAAGGCCGCGCGACGTGTAGGCGAATATTTTTGATGCGATGGCGAGCGTACGGTCGGTTGCGCTCGACGTGAGGTCGTCGGGGACCACAAAGACATATGAAAAGAAGAAGCACAGCATGACCAAGCCGGCAATGACGACAACGCCCGGGACGGGGTTGGGATTATCGGTCAAATCCCAGATAAGCAACAGGATAAGCGCCGGAACGACAAAACCGAGCAAGATGGCCTGAACCACATGCTGGGCCGTACGAAAGACCTTGGTCGAGTTGTAGCTCTTGCCTAGAATCAGCCTGTTTAAGTCCACCGTCATCCCCTTTTATCTACCGCGCCCATAGCAATAAAGAGGGCCGCAAGCGACCCTCTCCATTGCATTATGCAATCAAATACTGTGTTTTACATCCAGCCATCGATGAACGGTAGCTTAGGCGCTGTACTTGTTTGCCTCGCCGAAGCTGCCGGCTTCGACAATCCAGCCGTCCTTCATGATGACGTCCATGTTGTCGGTGTTGAGCACGTGGATGTCGGCGGCGACGTCACCATTGACGACCAGCAGGTCGGCGCACTTGCCAGCCTCGATGGAACCGGTCTCGTCCTCGATGTGGCACATCTTGGCACCGTTGAGGGTGGCGCAGGTGATGGTCTCGACCGGGGTGAAGCCGATCTTGTCGACGAACTCGTACATCTCCTCGATGGAGCAGGTGCCGTACGGGGTGACGAAGGAGAAGGAGTCGGAGCCGATCGTCATGACGACGCCGCGCTTCTTGGCCTCGCGCAGGCAGTCGTAGTTGCGCTGCAGCTCCTTCTCGACCAGGGTGCCCTCGTACTTGTCGTGCAGCTCGGGAACGTAGACGGGCGGATAGGTGGCGTACCAGGTGGGCAGGAAGGCGATCGTCGGGGTGAAGAAGGTGCCCTGCTCGGCCATGAGGTCCATGGTGCGCTCATCGATATCGAAACCGTGGATCAGCTGCTCGCAGCCAAAGCGGACGGAATCGTAGGCAGCGGCGTGGTTGTTGTAGCAGTGGCTCCACACGGGGATGCCGACCATCTTTGCCTCTTCGACCACGGCCTGGATCTCCTCGGAGCAATAGTGCTGGTCACGACCGGAGTCCCAGCGCCAGATGCCGCCACCGGTAGCCCAGATCTTGATGGCATCGGGGTTCTCGCGCAGGCGACGACGGACGGCCTTGCGCAGATCCCAAGGACCGTCGACCTGGTCGCCCCAGGGGTGAGATTCCTTGTTGAGCTCCTGGGTGCAGTGGTGGGAGTCACCGTGACCGGCAACACGGCAGAAGCCCAGGCCGGTGGCCAGAACGCGCGGGCCCTTAAAGACGCCCTTGTCGATGCAGTCGCGAATCTGGATACCAAAGCGGCCGATCTCGCAGACGGTGGTGAGGCCGTGGGTGAGGCAGTCGTAGGCCTGCTTGACGGCGACGGCCTGCTTCTCGAGGAGCGGCTGCATGACCCAATCGGTGTCATCGTCGGTCAGGTTGCCCGAGAAGTGCAGGTGGGTGTCGATCAGGCCGGGAAGGACGGTCTTGCCGGCGGCGTCGATAACCTCAACGCCCTCGGGAAGGTCCTGCATAGCACCGGCGTACTCGATCTTGCCATTGTCGTCGACGAGAACGAGGGAGTTCTCGACCGGCTCGGCACCGGTACCGTCGATGAGCTTACCGCCAACGATTGCATACTTAGTGGACATGGTTCCTCCTTATGGATCCATATAGTGGGCGAGGCCGTGTTGGGTTAAGGCCTCACAAAGCTACCCAAGTGGTGCCGGGTTCGGTGCGCGGGAGAGAGGGTCCCGCACACCCGATCCGCCCCGGCTAGGCGTTACTTTTTACGGGAATTGGTGAAAGCCATGAGGGCCAGGCCAACGGCCAGCCAGCCGATCACGATGCTCCACTCCACCATGTTGAGGGAGGCGGGAGAGAACGGGACCACGAGCAGGCCGATGATGACGGCGCAGGCAGCGACAGCGAGGCTGATGCCAAACTTGCCGCCGGGCACCTCGTAGGGACGAGGCAGGTCGGGCTCGGTGAAGCGCATGCGCAGGCAAGCGAGGGCGACCATGCCGCAGGAGAAGATGAAGGCGAGAGCCGACACGTTGGTCAGAGGGATGAGCATGTTCTTGCCCAGGAACGGACCGATGACGGTGATGACGCCCAGAACGGCGCAGGCGAGCTTGGGAGCGCCGGACTTGGGATCAACCTCGGCGAACTTCTCGGGCAGCTGGCCCTTGCGGCCCATGGCGAGCATGATGCGGCTCGTGGCGCCGTAGAAGGAGTTCATCGGGCCCATGGGTCCAAGCGTGGCGATGACGAGCATGGCCAGGTACAGGAGCATGTTGATGCCCTTGAGGCAGGCAAGCGCGGGAACCGGGCTCTTAACAAACTCATGCCAGTCGAGGATGGTGCCGAACGAGTAGATGCAGACCATGTAGAAGCCGCCGGCGGCCAGCAGGGCCAGGGAGATGATCTTGCCGAACTTGTTCCAGTTGAGGCCCTCGGCTGCTTCCTCAGCCTGCTGAGGAATGGTATCGAAGCCGGCGTAGAAGAACGGGGTCAAAACCAGGACCGACACGATGCCGGCGAACAGGCTGGTGCCCTCGGTAGCGGGCTTGCCGCCGCCAGCACCGGTGACCTGGGAGAACACGGGCATGGCGTGTTCCGGCGAACCGGTGAACAGCGAGACACCCATGGCGAGCAGCATGCCGCAGAGCAGAGCCTTGGTCAGGAAGGCCTGGAGCTTGGCGGCCGAGCTGGCACCGCGGAAGTTGAGGAAGATGACGTAGACTGCAAAGCCGAGCGCGATTAGCGTCGGGAACAAGTAAACGTCGGCGCCCAAGATGGTGTAGAGCTTGACGGCGCGCAGCCACTCAAGACCGGGCAGGCTGCCGAACATCTCGGACACGAGGGTCGAAATGGCGATGGCCTCCCACGGGCACAGGATGCCGTTGCCCAGGGCCAGGAGCCAACCGGTGATGTAGCTCAGCGTACGGCCAAAGCTACGGTCGACATACTCGACGATGCCGCCCGAGATGGGGATAGCAGCCGTGAGCTCACCGAAAACAGCTCCGACGGGCACGAGAAAGATTGCACCCAAGAGGAATGCAATCATAGCGGGAACGGGACCGCCGCCCACGACCATCCAGTCGCCGACCTGCAGAACCCAGCCAGTTCCGATGATGGCACCGAAACCGATGGTGAAGAAGTTCCAGAGCGAGAGCGTTTTCTTCATGCCACCGTTACCCTCGACTGCAACTTCTGCGTTCTTGTCCGCCATTGTTCCCCTCCTTTCCTTATTGACGCCTCTTTGACGTCACCCCTTGCGCGGTCTGTTTTGCCGCGCGCTTTTATTTCGTGGCTTTAAGATACGACCTTGGCACAGCATGGCCGCCCATGGCTCGACCGAAGGCAGAACTGCAAAACGAGCGGTGCCGTTTTTGGGACGAACGGCGGAAGACGTCATTCGTCTTGGACGCTTTTTCATCTTGCCTGCTTTTGAATACCTGTTGCCGTGACGCTTGGCGCGCGGCGCGGCAACGTTCATACCATTTGTCAGGCTTTTGGCGCACATGCCCATGTGTCGTGCATCTTTTTATGTAGGATAGACAAGTTACACATGAGGCAAGGTGATTCGAATGGCATACGGATACAATGACGACGACCAACGGCCACAAAGCGTGCGCCTTGCCGGCCGCACCACGCCAACGCCCAGAAGCACCTCCGACAACGACAACCCGCAGCGCCCCCAAGAGCAGCTCGGGGCTTCTTCGCGGAAACAAAGCCGTACCGTGCAGCGGTCAGGCCGCGTGAGTACGAGCACACGCCAACGCCAGACCGACACATCGCAGCCACGCCGCTACGATAGCCGTAAGACCGACTACTACGTTAAGCGTTCCTTTTCGCGACCTCAACGCGATCGCGGCAATTCCGCCCCTCGCCCCGCGTCGCATACCACAAGCCACGCGCTTCCGGCCCGCCGCCTGCGCCTTGCGCTTTGCTCCATCGCCGCCTGCCTCGTCTTTGTGTTTTTGGGATCCTGTATCTCCCACGGATCAGCCGGTCTCGAGCCCACTGCCGAGGACAAGCTGCTTAAAGCTCCCGTCGCACCCGGTTACTCCTTTGCGTTCTCGACCCCACGCTCGCAGTGGAGTGCCGGCACCATGCCCCACATCTACCAAATTGACCCCGCATGGTCGGAGCTGCCCTATGCCGGCGGCACTATTCGCGAAAACGCTTGCGGTCCCACTTGCCTCACCATGGTCTATATCTTTAAGACCGGTCACACCGATAAGACGCCGGTCGATATATGCGCACTGGCCGAAGCCGGTAACTACGCCCCCACCGGTGCCACCGAGTGGTCGTTTATGACAGGCGGTGCGTGGCAGCTGGGGCTCAACGGAACACAGCTCTATAACAATCGCGAATCGATTACCCAAGCACTTCGCTCGGGTGCGCCCGTCATCGCCGCAGTGCGCCCCGGCACGTTTACCAACGTAGGCCACTATATCGTGCTCTACGGCATCGACGATGCCAACCAGATTGGCGTCTACGACCCCAACTCGGCCAGCCGCAGCGCCCGACGCTGGGGCGTCGTAGAGGTCCTCAACGAAGTCGAAGCCATGTGGGCCTACTACTAGTCATTGGGGACAGACTTAAATGAGTGGTCTCTGGATGCCCGGAACTGCTGGCACGGAAAGTGCACCCCGCTTTGAAGTTCGATAGCGGGATGCGCTTTCCGTTAGCGGCCTGTTTGGGAAACTGGGGGCCATTTTTCGGGCAAATTCCGGGATGTATTTTCCGGTTGAGGGCCCCGGGGAAACTGTGCCCCATTTTGGACGCTCATTGTGGGATGCACTTTCCGCAGTTGATTGGTGCTACTCATTTAAGTCTGTCCCCAATGACTAGGTGAATAGCAAAAGCCCCGCAGTCGGAGCGGGCTGCGGGGCTCATGAAGAGAGGCTAGTTTGTGGGCGCTTTGCCTGGCGCCCA
>NZ_QSGK01000019.1:0-7268 GCF_003468125.1 Collinsella sp. AM40-7AC
CCCATCCCAAATGTGCGGAGCAAAGCTCCGCACACCAACTTTTTCTTTCAGCTAAAGAACGCCGAAAATTCGACGCTGGCTTGTTAACCTTGCTGGACGTTGTCGACGCCAATCCAACTCAGAAGCTATATCGATACAGAAAGGTCCCCGACCGGAGGGGCCGGATATAAGGTTTATCGCGAGTTCCGCACGCAAAGAAGGCCACTTAATGTGGCCTTCGTCTTGCGCAGGACTGTAGAGCAGGAAACCTTATATCCGGCCCCTCCGTCCGGGGACCGCGCCGTACCAGCTACAGCGTCATGTTTGGATCGGCGTCGACGTCGAACGGCGAGATTTCTCCTCGGTCGAATTTACGGCGGGCAACCTCTGCGATCATGGCGGCGTTGTCGGTGCACGCCGAAAGCGGTGGCACCGTTACGCGGATCCCCTGACGCCCAAGCTTCTTGATCATCATCTCGCGCAGATGCGGATTAGCCGAGACGCCGCCGCCGATGCAGTATTCCTTGCATCCGGTGGCATGCAGGGCGTTTTTGGCCTTCTTGTACTGAACGTCAAAGACGGCTGCCTCAAACGAAGCCGCCAGATCGGGCAGGTGAATCGTGCGCCCGGCCTTGGTCTCCTGCTCGATGTAGAGCGTCACGGCCGTTTTAAGACCCGAAAGCGAGAAACGATAGTCTCCCCTGCTGTTAAGCGCGCGAGGAAAATCGATCGCGCGGGGGTTGCCCGTCTCGGCCAGCTTGGAGATGATGGGGCCACCGGGATAGCCCAGACCCAACGCCTTGGCTACCTTGTCGAAGGCCTCGCCCACAGCATCGTCGAGTGTCTCACCAAGTACCTCGTAGTCGCCCCATGCCTTCACGTGCACGAGCATGGTATGACCGCCCGAGACGAGCGTGAAGATAAACGGCGGCCTGAGATCGGGCTGCGCCAGCAGGTTGGCGAACAGATGGCCCTCCAGATGGTTGACGCACACGAGTGGCTTGCCGGCGGCATAGGCAAAGCCCTTGGCGAAGGCGACGCCCACTACCAGAGCACCCACCAGGCCCGGACCCTGCGTCACGCCAACAGCGGCGAGTTCGCTCGGCGCGATGGCTCCACCCTCAAGACCAAGCGATGCTGCGGCATCCTCGAGCGCCGCATCCACGACACTCACAATCACCTCAACGTGTTTGCGCGAGGCGATCTCGGGCACCACGCCGCCAAAGCGGGCGTGAAAATCAATCTGTGTCGACACCTGGTTGGCCAGCATATTGCCATCCGCATCGATAATCGCCACGGCCGTCTCGTCGCAGGAGCTCTCGATAGCGAGCACTAGGCGGCGGCGCTCAATTTCGGCACGCTCCCCCTCGGAGCGCCCAGGCGCAGGCAGCGGCCATACGCGCTGCTCTGCCGCCGTCGGCTCGGGCGAAGCATTATCGACCGGAAGCACCAGGGGCAGCGGAGCCGTCATGACGATGGCGTCCTTGCCGGCACCATAGTAGCCGCGGCGACGGCCAGCCTCGGTAAAGCCCAGAGCGTTATAAAGCGCGGTCGCTCCCTCGTTACCGTCCTCGACCTCGAGCGAAGCCGTAGTGCAGCCGAGCATCTGGGCATCATAGCTCACGTGCGACAGCAGCTTGCGGGCAATGCCCTCACGGCGATGTGCCGGGTCGACGGCGACATCCAGAATCTGCACATCACCGTCCACGACCATACCGCCGGCAAGGCCCAGCAGCTTGCCGTCGTCGTGTGCCACCCACCAACTACGCGGCGCAGCGACGTCCTCGCCCAGTTCGGACAGGAACATGCCCGGCGTCCATGCCTCGTGTCCGGCACCTTCAAAGCAGGCAGCCTCCAGCGCGCTTGCGCCCTCGGCATCCGCCGCGCCCATGGGACGGAACTGCAGATGACGACCGGCGAGCTCATCGGCAACACCCGTAATTTCGCTCTGCGCACTCTCGGCAAGACCAAGACGCTTGCGCTCGTTTTCCTCGGCATCCGAAAGGCGCGTGTAAATCGGCAGGACGCGGGCCGGATCGCCGTCACCCGCAGCGTGCGCGAGCAGCAAGCCCTCGCCCGAAGGCCACCACAGGTCGCGCTCCACGCAGCGGGCGGCCTCGTCCTCACCCAGCAGCTTGCCATAGCGCACGAGACCGTCACCGGTCAGCTGAACCTGGCCCCAGTCCGCTGCTTGGCGCCACTCATCGAGCGCCACGGCGGCCTTGACCACGTGTTCGCGCTCAAATTGACGCTCGGGACCCTCATCGACCAGCATATACAGCGCCGGATATACCTCACCGCGCATAGCATCGGCCAAGATACCAAGCTTGCCGCGCACGCCAGCCTTCCACGCCGTCCAAGCGCAAGCGTCGAGCGTCGACACGCCCAGCAGCGGAACATTGGCACCACGCGCGAGGCCCTTGGCAGTGGAGATGCCGATGCGCACACCCGTAAAGGACCCCGGGCCGCGGCCGACCACATAGCAACCAACATCGCTGCGATCCAGACCGGCTTGAGCCAGCACGCCATCAACGGTATTCACGAGCTCAACGTTGGCGTGACGGCGACACATGTGGTCGCCACTCACGAGCTTCGTCTCACCCGTCTGCCCATCAATCCAGCTTGCCGCGCAGGCAAGCATGTCAGTCGAGGTATCGAGCGCCACCACCAGCGCGTTGTCGTTATGCAAGCTCATCTTGTACAGCCTTATCAATCAAATGGGAAAGCTCCATTGCGCGGTCACCGTGCGCCTCAAGCGTTATCGTTCGCACGTCGCTGTCGCCCTCATCACGCCTGAGCGTCACCGAAAGATACTCATCCGTCAGCTCGTCCTGGAATTGTTCGCCCCATTCCAGCAGGCAAGCACCCTCATAGCCCAGCACATCGAAAATGCCCGTATCCTCGAGCTCGTAGGCATGCTCCAGGCGGTATAGATCAAAGTGAAACAGCGGAATACGACCTTGATCGTGAACGGCCATGAGGGCGAACGTAGGGCTCGTAACCATATGCCCATCGCCCAGCCCGCGCGAGACGCCCTTGGTAAAGTGAGTTTTGCCCACTCCCAGGCCACCGGTCAGGATGAGCACATCGCCGTCCTCAAGGCACGGTGCAATTAGCTCGCCAAAGTACTCCGTATCGGCAGCGCAAGTCGTTTTGTAAGTACCTACCCCCAGGCGCTCCAGGGACATATATGCTCCTTATTATTCCGAGGCGTCCTCTGGCGCGGGATGTCGCTCCAGATAGTCGCCCAGCATCTTAAAGTCTTCCTCCAGCAGCTCCTGCCACGCCGGATTGCGCAGCGCTGCTGCCGGATGGAACGTGGGCATTACCACAAAATGCCCCATCTGGTGGAACCTGCCGCGCAGCTTAGTAATGCCAATCTCGGTCTTTAGCACAAAGTGCGTCGCGGGGTTGCCGAGCGTCACAATAATATCGGGCCAGATGCTTCGAATCTGCTCACGCAAAAATGGCGAGCAAGCCAGCACTTCCTCGGGACGCGGATTGCGGTTTCCCGGCGGGCGGCACTTAAGCACGTTGGCAATGTAGACGTCTTCGCGTTTGAGCCCCGCCAGCGACAAAATGCCGTTGAGGTCCTCGCCTGCCGCCCCCACAAAGGGCTCGCCCTGCAAATCCTCATTGCGGCCCGGCGCCTCGCCAATAAACATCACGCGAGCGTGGGGGTTTCCCACGCCAAACACGATGTTATGGCGCGACTGGTAAAGCTGGCAAAGGTGACAATCGCCCAGAACGGCCTCGATCTCCTCGAGTGCGACCTCACGCGGCGCCTGATGGCTATGGCCGGGGATGTGCATGACGCCCATAGCGACTCCTACACGTAGACCTTGTCGAGACGCATACCAAAGCCGCAAGCGACCTCGTAGTTAATCGTGCCGCGTAGGCGCGCCATCTCGTCCATGGTAATCTCGGCATCTCCATCGCGGCCGACAATGATCATCTCGTCACCATACTCGGCCTCGGGAATCTCATGCGCCGGGTTGGACTGAATGGCGACCATAAACTGGTCCATGCAGATATTGCCCACCTGACGCACACGCTCGCCGCGATACAGCACGTCCATACGATTGGAAAGCGTACGCGAAAGGCCATCGGCATAACCGATCGGAAGGGTGCAGATCTGAACGCGCGTGCGCGGTACGCGGTAGGTAAAGCCGTAGCCCACGCCCTCGCCCATCGCAGGATGCGCCACGCGCGTCACACGCGCGTGGACGCTCATGACGGGATCAAGCTGCATCACGCGACCACTCAGCTCACATGGCTGCAGACCATACAAACCGATGCCGGCACGAATCATGTCAAAGTGCATTGAAGAATCGAGCATCGAGGACGGCGTATTGGCACAATGCACGATACCGCATTCAAAACCTGCGTCCTTAATGGCCTGAACGGCCTCGGTAAAACGCTGGCACTGCAGCTTGTAGTCCCAACCCGAAGGTTCATCGGCCGTGGCAAAGTGCGTAAATACGCCGTCGCACTGGATGCCGCGATGGAAACTGATGCCGCGTACAAAGTCGAGCACCTGTGTGTAGTGAACACCGATACGATTCATGCCCGTCTCGATGGCAAGATGGTACTTGCCCACCTTGCCCGCCGCGACGGCGCATTCGCCATACGCAAGAGCAAAATCGGACGTATAGACCGAGGGCATGATATCGAATTCGAGCAATGCAGGAATAGCCTCGATAGGCGGCTCACTTAGAATCAGGACGGGCTTAGTAATCCCGCCCTGACGGAGCCCAACGCCCTCGTTAACCGTCGCCACGGCAAACATGTCGGCACCGGCCGAATACATGATCTTGGCACACTCAACAGCTCCATGACCATAAGCATCGGCCTTGACCACGCAGCACAGGCGCTGACGCGGATTCAACAAGTTCTTATAGGCCCTCGTGTTGCGACGGAGCGCCCCGCGGTCGATCTCGACCCAGGACCAGCGCGTCAAATCGGCTTTATTCATGATTAGTCATCCGACCCTTCGTCCATGATTCCCAGATCTTCGAGCGCATCCTTTGCCGCCAGCTCCATGGCAGGACCGATCAAGTCGATAAGATCGGTCGCGATGACGCTCTTCTCACCATACTCCGTCGCCGCGGCAAAACCGGCGTAGCTGTGAAGTGCGACGGCGTACGAATACAGCAACTCCCAACGATCCATCTCGTCGCGCATGGTGGCAAGCGTGCCGGCCAAAATACCCGCGAGAACATCACCCGAACCGGCAGTTGCCAGAGAAGCCGGACCCGAGAGCGGCAGCAGCACACGCTCAACGCCACAGATAGCCGTCGTCGGCCCCTTGGCAATGACCACCAGATTGTCGGAGCCTGCAGCCCAGACAACCTTCTGCGCGGCCGCAATCGCGGTACCAAGGTCGTTCACCTCGTCACCGGCAACCAGGCGCGAAAGCTCACGATAGTGCGGCGTCATAACCAACGGCTGCTCGCGGCGATACATCTCGGGGTTACTATCAATACCGTCAATGGCAATCTTAGCAAGGCAGTTGAGTGCATCGGCGTCCAAAATTAGCGGTACATCAAGCTCGAGCAAGCCCGAAACCACCTGCATAGCGCCGGCAGACGTCGTCATACCGGGACCGCACAGCACGCAGCTGTACTTCTTTGCGATCTCGCACACCGCCATGCGCGCAGCGGCGCCAAAGGAGCCGCGGGAATCAGACGGAATAGCAAAGACCGGAATCGAAGGAAGTGCCATGCGAATGAGATTGGCGCAGGCGTCAGGAGCCGCGACTGCCACGTAACCAGCACCCGCGCGAGCTGCAGACTTGGCCGCCATAATGGCAGCACCAGGATATTGCGCAGATCCGGCGACAATAAGCACGGAGCCACGGGAATACTTATCGATATTCGATGGTAGCGGAGCAAAGTAATCAACTAAGTCACCGGGCTCGACAATCTCGGCGGCGTGGTCGACATCATCGATGACCTCGTCAAGACGGTCGTAAAGATTGCCGCAGATCAAATCGCCAGCATACTCAGGACCATCAGCGCTATACAGACCAATCTTGGGCGCAATCATCGTCACCGTGCGCTCGGCACGAATGCAGTCGTCATCAACAACGCCCGTCTCTGCATTCAGGCCCGAGGGGACATCAATGGATACGACACAATCGGCGCATTCATTGACCGTAGGAATCCAAATGGAGAACGGCGCACGCAGATTCCCGTGGAAACCGGTACCAAAAATGGCATCGACAACAACATCGGCCTTATCGATCAAAACCTCGAGTTCATCACGCGAGGGGCCGACGCAAACGTGCACATCGCGGCCGGCAGTACGACGAGCAACATGACGTGCCAGAGCAGCAGGAATCTCATCCGGTTCAACCGGAGAAACGATATCCACGTCCACACCCTTATGGCTCAGGATATCGGCGGCAACCCAACCGTCGCCGCCATTATTACCAAAACCGACCAAAACGAGAACCCGATCAGGATTGAGCTTCAAGACCTCGTTAGCGGCAAACTCACCCGCTAGCTCCATAAGCTCGGCCTTCGAAGTCCCTTCGCGTTCGATGATATCCTCGAGACGAACGACTTCTTCGGTACTCAAAACCGGTTTCATCTATGCTCCTAGCGTATCTTGCGAAGCATCGCCCAGGTGCTCCGTCAATGCTGAATTCTGCAGCTGCTCGAGCTCATCTAATACAGAGCGAGCCTCTTTAAATGTCTGCGCAACGCGTTTCTTGGTGCTCACCTTTTCATCTTTTGGCTTAGGCCGAGCATCTTCGGTAATCGCGATGGCATTCGCAACGGCCAAGTCTCCCGTAAGCGTAATGGAAAGAGCGACCTCAACAACGCCCAGTTCTTGAGCGATCTCGAGAGCACGGCCCGAAAGCAGCGCCTTCGGTTTGCCGAGTTTATCACGCGTTACCGAAACATCCTTGCGACCCACGCCTTGACTAAAACCCGTGCCGAGAGCTTTAAGCACCGCCTCGCGCGAAGCAAAGCGGCTCGCATAGTGAGCAGCGGGACGCGATGATGCATCGCAATACGCACGCTCTTCTTCGGTAAACACACGCCGAGCAAACGATGGCGTCTTTTCAAGAATTGATTTCATGCGGGAAATCTCGACGATATCAACGCCGATACCAGCTTCAGCCATGTTCACCTCCATATCGCACAGACTAAGTTATTGTAGCCCGTTCACAGAAGATGCGACAAACGAGGGTTATAAAACACAGCTACTATGTGAGACAAATTGCCCGAGATACAAAAAAGGGGGAGGCCGCGAGGCCTCCCCCTTCTTCAAGTCATCCG